>JBJTBI010000200.1:0-2414 GCA_046091265.1 bacterium | reverse complement strand
CCTCGGGCGATGCGAGGATCTGTGTCGGACCCCGCTCCGCCGTGTTCGCACCGATTCGCGATCTCGGGTTGATCGTAGTCGTCGAAGAGCACGACCCCTCCTACAAGCAGGAGAGCGATCCACGCTACGACGCACGCGAGGTCGCTGCCCGCCGGGCCGAGGTGGCGGGAGCCGTGCTGGTGGCCGGAACCGCAACGCCGCGGCCGGAGAGTTGGGTCGCCCTCGAGCACCTCGAATTACCCGATCGGGTCGATGGCAGGCCTCTCCCGCCGGTCGAGATCGTCGACATGCGCTGCGCCGGTTCGGGCCCGCTGCATCCCAAGACCCTCGAGGCCTTCGGGGAGCTGGCCGAGACTGGTGGCAAGGCGATCCTCCTGCTGAACCGCAGGGGATGGGCCGGCTACCTGGTCTGTCGCTCCTGCGGCCACCCGTGGACGTGTCCCTCTTGCGATGTGTCACTGGTCATGCACCGTGAGCAGGGTATGGTCAGATGTCATCACTGCGGCCACTCCGAACCGATGCCATCCGATTGCCCGGAGTGTGGCTCCGCCACGATCGCCCAGGTAGGTGCAGGGACCCAACGGGTGGCCGATGAGCTGGAACGTCTGCTCGCTCCGCTTCCGGTATTCCGTATGGATGCGGACACCGTGGCGGCAGGTTCTTCGCATGCTCGGGTACTCGGGGACTTCCAGGCCGCCGACGCTGGCGTCCTCGTCGGAACCCAGATGGTCGCCAAGGGTCATGACTTCCCGGATGTGACTCTCGCGGTCGTCCTCGATGCCGACGGAGCGCTCCGAATACCGGACTTCCGCTCCGAGGAGCGGACCTTCTCGTTGATCACGCAGTTGGCCGGTAGGTGCGGCCGCGGAGAGGCAGGCGGGCGAGTGATGGTCCAGGCGCTTTCCGTGACTTCCCCGAGCATCGTCCATGCGTCGTCTCACGACTCGGCTGGATTCCTCTCCGGTGAGCTCGAGCGGAGGCGTGATCTGGGCTATCCACCCTTCTCACATCTCATCGACCTCGTATGCGCCGCACCGGATGACGCAGCCGTGGCCGAGATCTCCGGTGTGCTGGCCTCGGCGGTGTCGGGTTCGCTGCCCGCCCCCGCGGAGATGTTGGGTCCGGCTCCGTTGTTCCGACTCCGTGATCGGCACCGACGCCGCCTGATGATCAAGACCGAGAACCGGCCTGCGACCGTCGAGGTGGTGGGAGATGCGGTCGAGCGCACCGCCAAGGCGGCATCGGCTCGCGGTGTCGCCATCTCGGTCGACGTCGATCCGCAGTGAACCCTCCGCGGAGACCTCTCTGAGCGCGAGGGTCCGGGTCTAGACTCTCGGTCCATGAGCGAGACCGAGTCCGACATCGTCGAATCTCCCGATCACGAGGAATCATCCCCACCAGATCCTGAACAGCTGGCCAGGAGTCAGGCTGCACTGGCCGTGGTCCTGAAATTCGGTGATCCGATCCTGCGTTCGCCGGCTTCGCCAGTCGAGGATTTCGGCCAAGGCCTCGCTGATGAGATCGAACGCATGAAGCGGGTGGTGCTCGACGCACCGGGAAGCGGTCTGGCGGCCAACCAGCTCGGGATCCTTCGGCGGCTGTTCGTCTACCGGCCGGACCAGCTCGAGGAGGTCCTGGTGGTGGTCAACCCCGAAATCTAGGGCTCCTCGGAGGAGACCTAGATGGGCCTGGAGGTCTGCCTCAGCATCCCCGATGTGGCTCTGGAGATCGAGAGGCCGGTGTCCATCCGCATGAGGGCTCAGGACGAGAAGGGTGAGGCGATAGTGATCGAGGAGACCGGATGGACTGCCCGGGTACTGCAGCACGAAGCAGATCATCTCGATGGAGTCCTGACGATCGATCGAACCAATCCCGAGCAGCGCAAGGGAGCGCTGCGTGCACTTCGTCAGGGCGAGTCCTACTGGCCGCCGAACCTCGAGGACGAGGAACACGCCGACCACGAGGCTCCGGAGGTTTGAGAACCGCCTTCTGCGGCACCACGCGGTTTGCGGTCAGGGTGCTGGAGAGCATGCTCGGTGGTGAGCATCCCCCGGCTCTGGTCATATCTCCCCCACCCAGCAGGGCGGGGAGGGGCCGGTCGCTCACCCCGGCTCCGGTAGCCGAGTTCGCCAGAGAGGCCGGGATCGAACTGCTCGAATCCGACGATGTGAACCACGGCGACGTAGGCGCGGCCTTGACAGCACGGTCCACCGATCTGATCGTCGTCTGCGCATTCGGACAGCTGATCGGCAGCGAGTTGATCGCCTCCCACAGGTTTCTCAACGTGCATCCGTCCTTGGTGCCCCGCTGGCGCGGCGCCGCCCCGATCGAGCGTGCACTTCTCGCCGGTGACGAGGAGACCGGGGTGTCGGTGATGGAATTGACCGAGGGACTCGATGACGGACCAGTCTTGG
>JBJTBI010000199.1:0-7954 GCA_046091265.1 bacterium | reverse complement strand
GTACCCGGCACTGCTGGTGTAACCGGTCTTGACGCCGCTCACCCACGGCTTGGTGAGCACGAGGCTGTTGCGGTTGAGCAGCCTGAGCTTGCGGCCCCCCGACCTGACCGTGCGGCTCTCGGTATCGACGATCTTCGAGAGCAGCGATACGCCGAGCAAGGCTCTGGCCAACTCGGCGAGATCACGGGCGCTCGAATAGTTGGCTCGCTCGTCGAGGCCGATCGGCGTCGAGAAGCTCGTGTGGACCAACCCGAGGTCTCGCGCGCTTGCGTTCATCTCAGCGACGAAACGCTTCTCGGTGAAAGGCTTGATCCTCGAGACAGCATAGGCCGCGTCGTTGCCGCTCGGCAGCAAGAGCGCATAGAGCAGATCTCTCACCGATATCCGATCTCCGCCTTCGAGGCCAGCGAGGGACTCACCCGGTGAGGCCCGGTATCCCGCGATCCGAACGACATCTCGAGGCTCGAAGAGCTGACTCGCCACATACGCGGTCATCATCTTCGTGGTGCTCGCGATCAGCCGTTCCGAGTCCGCCGATCGAGCGGCGAGTACCTCTCCATCCCGCGCATCGATCAGCACCCACGCCTTTGCGTCGACCTTCGGAGGCTTCGTTCCGTAACGCGGACGGTCGGACGCCTTGCGCTGCTTCCCATTGGTTGACTTACCAGAATCCTGCTTGTCGCCTCGCTGCTGTGCCGCGTCGGCTGATCTGACGAGGACCACCGCGAAGATCACTAGGCACAAGACGAGGCAACTGGAGACGAGCAGAGGAAGCGCGAATCGCCGACCCACGGTCGACCCGCCGCTGGCGCGGACGCTGCTGCTAGAGCCGGGACTCACACGATCCCCTTCAGCGCAGCCTGATCTTCTCGCCGATGACGAGAGTCTGCGGATCCAGTTGGGGGTTCAGTTCCTGGAGTGTCTCCTGCGGCACACCCGTAGCAGCGGAGATGAGGATCAAGGTGTCTCCCTCCTTCACGATGTAGAACCCCTTCGCTACCGCGCGCTCACCTGCTGCGGTGGTGGGTTCGGTGCTGGTCTGCGGGGCGGGCGCCACCAGATCGTCCGACCCGGAGGAACCGGAATCCCCACCGCCGACGGCGAAGATCGCGAGGACCGCTACGAACACGGCGATCAGGGTCAATATCGCTGCGACACGGGCTACCTGACTGTTCGCACGGCTATCCATGGCGACCGATGGTAAACCCGGCGTAAGCGACCAATCACCCCTTCAGGCGGTGAAGCTCCAGAGAGTGTCCCTCAGCTCCTCGGCGGCCGCGGCGGGGTCGGGGGCCCCGGCGATCGATCTCGACGAGGGCACGAGGATCGACGCCGGCTTACCGGGCGCCAGAGCCGACACCAGGTCTTCGGGTTCGCCTCACTGAGCACCAACACCCGGGAGCAGGAAGATCGAGCGGGGCATCAATTCTCGCAACCGTGCCATGTGCTCCGGCGCAGTAGCTCCGATGACCGCACCCATCCCGCTGAGGCCGGATTCCCCACCCGCGAGAGCCTCGGTGCGCTCGTCGACCAGAGCAGCGAGCTTCTCGTGTAGCGGCTCGGCATCGCCCTCTGAGTCTTGGATGGCGACAGCTCCGAGGTTGGAGGTCCGGACCAGAGCGAAGATTCCCGCTCCCGCGGGTGCGGCCGCGTCTACGAAAGTGTCGAGCGAGTCCCCGCCCAGCAACGGGTTCACCGTGAAGGAGTCCGCAGCCAACCCCTCTACATCGCCCCACGGGGTCGCGGTCGAACCCACCATGGACTGTCCGTAGGCCGCGGCAGAGATCGGCACGTCGCCGCGCTTGCCGTCCACGACGGTCAGCAGCCCAGCCTCCCGGGCACCATCGAGAACGCTGGCGAGAGCCGACCAACCCGGGGGTCCCAGCCGTTCGAAGCAGGCCACCTGGGGTTTCACCGCTACGCAGGAACCGCCCGCTGACTCGATCAGATCGAGACAGTGAGTGGCCACCGCATTGGCGGCCCGCTCAGCAGGCGTGTCGCCGGCCGGTTCCGGGCCACCATGCAACGCAGCGGGATCAGGGTCCAGTCCAAGGCAGACCTGACTGCGACGCTCTGCCGTGAGCGCCGCAAGCCGGTCGGAGAAGGGCCCGATCGCGGGCAGGGAGCTAGCCCCCCTTGACGATCTGCTTCAGCTTGGAACCCGCGGAGAACCGCGGAACCTTGCCCCCCTGAATCATGATCCTCTCACCGGTGCGAGGGTTGACACCCTGCCGGGACTTGCGCTCAGCAACGCTGAACTTCCCGAAACCGGTGAACGTGACGGACCCCCCGGCACGAAGAACGTCCGTAACCGTATCGAGAACCGCGTGGAGCGCCTCATCTGCTTCCTTCTTGCTCCCCATGCGGGGATCGCGGGCCAACTGCCCTATGAACTCGGCTTTCGTCATCTAATCCTCCTTCAGTTTGGAGTCGCGAAACCGTAACAACGCCTCCGGCGGCGAAAAACGGTATCAGGTGCGGGCTGGCGGATCAGCGGCCCGATTGCGCCCACGTGGAGCCGCATCGATCAGCGCCTCGGCAGCGTCGAATAGACCCTGTCCGTGCTCACTCTCACGCGAATAGGCCTCTGCCCTTCCGCCCGGCCCACTGACGCGGGCAAACGGTCGCCGACGCTGTCGCCGTCTACGCAGGTAGGCGGCGGCATCATCCGCATAAGCGGACACCCGGTCCAGGAGGAGCCTGTGGGGCTTCGGAGGCACGAGTCAGGCACCCGCCCCAGTCGGGTCCGGGGATTGCAGACCCTGCTCTCCTCGGGCGTCGCGGATCGCAGCCCGAAGATCGAAGAAGACCAGAGACGAGAGACAGAACCGTTCGAAGACCGCGACGGCATGGAAATCCCCCTCCCGGACCAGGAAGGCCTCGCCGTTCTCGGTTGCGACATGAGCGTGGGTCGCACCGCCTCCCGCGACCGGCGTCGCGTCCACCGCCGCGATCATCGCGCCGGCCGGCGCTTTCCAGGCGGAGGGCTCGCCGGTGGCCGCCACAACCTCACCTCGTGCGTCGAGGATGGCGCAACCGCGCATCAGCGGGGAGATCTCCATCAAGTAGGCGACCGACCTTTCGGCGGTGACTGGACTTGGGTCCGGCATCAAGAGCAAAATAGCGGGCGTGACACTTGGCAAAGCATCGTGGATCGTGGTGGTAGCCCTCTGTGCGGTCGGGACGCTGCTGCTCGCGCTGACCGGCTACAGCGGCTACAGCATCGTGGCGGCTGCCGTCGGTCTCTCTGCCGCGATCAACCTGACCTGAAGGGACCCCCTGCCGACTCGCCGTCTCGATCCTTGACCGAGGACTCGGGTTCGACGTGGATCAGCACCTCGGACCCCCCCATCTCCTCTTCGATCGCGTCACGAAGCCCATGGGCGAGTTCGTGTGCCCTCTCGAGACTGGTTCCGGTGCGGAACTGCACGTGCATCTCGACGTACCGACGCGAACCGGCTTTGCGAGCGCGCAGTTTGTGGTAGCCAGCCATCTCGGGTGGTCGGTTCGCGGCGATCATCCGCTCGATCGCGTCCATCTCCTCGGGTGGCGGCGCCAAGTCCATCAGATCCATCACGGCTCGCCAGGTGATCCGTGCACCCGTGTAGGCGATCCAGACCGCGATCAGGATCGCGACGATCGAGTCGAAGGCCGCATTGCCGGTGATCTGCACCAGGACCAGACCGATCAGAACGGCGATCGACGAGAGCGAATCGGCCTGTAGATGGGTCGCATCCCCCTCCAGTGCAGGAGACTCGTGTTCTCGGCCCTTCCGGAAGAGGAACGAGGCCACGAGCGCGCTTCCCAAGATCGAGAAGGCGATGACCCCGATCCCCAGACCGATCGCCTGCACCTCGGATCCCGACTCCAGCCGTCGCACCGCCTCCACGACGATCACGATCGACGCGACGATCAACAGGAAGCCCTCGAAGGCAGCGGCGATGTTCTCGGCCTTCGCGTGACCGTATGGGTGCTCCTCGTCGGCCGGCTCGTCGGCTTTACGGACCGAGACGAAGGCAACTACCGCAGCGACCAGATCCATGATCGAGTGCAGCGCCTCGCTGATGATCGCCACCGACCCGGTGATCACTCCCACCACCACCTTCAGCGCGATCAGCAGGAGGTTGTAGGCGATCGATACGCCAGCGGCGGACTCCTTGGAGAAGTTCACTCTTCGTCGCCCTCGAGCAGGTTCCGGAGTGCAGTGATCGCGGCTCCTCGATGGCTGATCGCGTGCTTCTCATCAGGGGTGAGCTCGGCCATCGTCCGCGCTCCGTCCCCTACGGACGGGACGAAGGCAGGGTCGTATCCGAACCCCCCGGAACCTCGCGGAGCGTCGATCAGTTCCCCCTCACAGCGGCCTTCGACGACCCACTCGGATCCACCGGGACTGACCAGCGCAAGGGCGCAAACGTAAGCAACCCGTCGATCATCCTCTCCCGCGAGAGCGCCGATCAACTTTTCCAGGTTGGCCTGGTCGGTTGCGTCCTCCCCCGCGTAGCGGGCCGATCTCACTCCCGGCAGACCACCCAACGCCGCAGCCTCGATTCCGGAGTCGTCGGCGAGGGCCGGGCGACCAGTGGCCGTTGCGGCGGTTCGCGCCTTGCCGAGGGCGTTCTCGGCGAAGGTCTCACCGTCCTCGGGTGGGAGCACGACCTCCTCCGGCAAAGGGTCGAGATGGACGCCCTTCATCGCCTCGCCGAACTCCCTCAGCTTGTGAGCGTTGCGCGTTGCGATGACCAGAGAATCGAAAGGAGCGGCGAAGCCCTGCCCGCTCATGTCCCTGGGAGTCTCCCGACCGCAGCCTCCTGGGCAGAGCGCATCACCGCGATGCCCTCTTCGGCGAGGGACATCAGTTCATCGAGAGATGCCCGGGAGAGTGGTGTCCGTTCAGCAGTGGCCTGGACTTCGACCAGCCCAGAGTCGCCCGTCATGACCACCTTTGCGTCGACCTCGGCCCGGGAGTCCTCGGGGTAGTCGAGATCGCAGAATCCCGAACCGTCGACGACACCGACGCTTATCGCCGCCACCGATTGGCTCAACGGCATCGATTCGAGGTCACCCGACTCGACCAGCGGCGCCAGTGCGAGCTGCAAAGCGACGAAACCGCCCGTGATCGATGCGCAACGGGTTCCTCCGTCAGCTTCGAGTACGTCGCAGTCGACGTAGACGGACCGCTCTCCCAAGGCTTCGAAATCCACGACTCCGCGCAGAGAGCGTCCGATCAAACGCTGGATCTCGACTCCGCGTCCATCCTGCTTGCCGCTGGAGATGTCTCGTCGCTTCCGGTCGCCTGTCGAGGCTGGGCGCCTCGCGTATTCGGCCGTGACCCATCCTCTGCCCCGCCCTTCCATCCAGCCGGGGACCGAGTCGGAGATGGAAGCGGTGCAGATCACCCGTGTGCCGCCGACGGAAATCAGAGCGGATCCGTCTGCCGTGCTGACGAACCCCGGTTCGATCGCTACCGCGCGTGTGTCGCCCGGTGCGCGCCCGTCCTCTCTCTTCGTCACGGCCATGCGCCGAGAGTCTAGGGCGACCCGCACGGTATTGACGCCGGACGAGCCGCCCCTGTGCCTCTCAGCGGAAGGTGACCTTGCTCACCGCACCCCTGATCTTGTCCACGATGGTCGAGGCGAGCTCGAGCCCCTGGCGGCCCTGGAAACCCTGCATCGCTGCGACCATCCCGACCATCAGTAGGGCGACGAGCAGGATCAGACCTACGTACTCGACCGTACCCTGGCCATTTTGATCGGCAGTGAACCTGGTCAGCCTGTTGCCCACGCGGCCCGCTGCGATCTGGGCCCTGACGAAAATCCTCTGCATCTTCGACACTCCTTTCGTCTCTGTCTTTCCGAGGTCGCACACTGAATGCCGGACGGTCACCTGTGACACCCCTTGGGTGAAGGATCTGGAACTGACGGCAGACGCGGCCAATAGGGTGGCTGCAATGCGGGCGCTCGTGGTCACGAACCTCTATCCGTCCGAGGCGAGACCCCGTCTCGGACGGTTCGTCAGAGATCAGGTGGAGGAGATCCGACGCCTCGGCGCGGAGGTCGACGTGTTCACTTTCCCCCTGGGAGCGCGGTCTTATCTGAAGGCATCCCGCGACCTGCGCAAGATGCTTCGCTCTGCCCACTACGACGTAATCCACGCTCACTACGGGCTCTGCGGCTGGGTGGCAGAGCGAGCGGGTGCCCGCCCGTTGGTGGTCACGTTCCACGGGACGGACATCAGACACCCTGCTGTCGGACCGCTCTCCCGACGGGTGGCCCGAAGGGCCGAGGTCGCCGCTGGCGCCTCGCTCTCCTGCTTCCACCGCGAGGCCGGCAAACCCGGGCTACCTCTCCTCGCCAATGCGACGGTGCTGCCCTGCGGAGTCGACACCACCCGCTTTCGCCCGGCCTCGCGGAGTGAGGCCAGGGTGTCTCTGGGCCTCGATCCTGACGGGCGGTACCTCCTTCTCCCCGCTGACCCGGATAGGACCGTGAAGCGAGCGGATCGGGCACGGACGGTGGCCGAGGACACTGAGTCCGAGCTGCTGACCGCAGGGGAGGTCGATCCCCAGCGGATGCCGGATCTGATCAACGCGAGCTCAGCGGTCCTGATCACGTCCGACAGCGAAGGGTTCGGCCTCGCCGCGCTGGAATCTCTTGCCTGCGGGGTACCCGTCCTCTCGACTCCGGTCGGTATCGCCCCCTTCGCAGTCGCCGGGGTCGAGGGCTGTCTCGTGGAGGAGTTCGACCGGTCCGTCTGGGCCGGTGCAGCGCGACAGGCGCTCGACGAGAGGACCGGACCGATCGATGCGATGGATCGCGTCGGACCGTTCACCGCTCGCCGTATGGCGGAGAGAGTGCTCTCCGCGTGGGAGGGGATGGTCGAGTCAGACCGCACGGAAGCGAACGCACCGATGTTTCGTAAAGTGACCGAGTGATGGAGGGAGACGCACGAGGAACCCCCGGGGGTTCGGGATCCGACGATCTCGACGCTACGATCGCGGCGCTGGAGGCCGAGCTCGAGTCCGAGCGGAAGTCGGCAGAGAAGTCGTTCGCCAGTGTCGAAGAGTCTCTCGACGCTGGCGTCACGGCGACTCCACCGGCCCCGACGGCGCCATCGGCTCCGCTTGGTGATGAAGACCCGTGGGACGAACCGTTCGACGCCGAGCCCGAGAGTGAGCCGGCGATCGAGCCTCCTGCGATCCCCGAGACAAGCTCGGAATCTGAGGAGGAACAGAGCCTCGAGCGTGCACGGCGTGAGCTAGAGGATGACGCCGAGCGCCGGATCGAATTCCGTACCGAAGCCGAGGTCGCCTCGGCGCGTCTCGAGCTCGAGGAGACAGTCAGAGAGCAGGCTGCTGCGAATCTCGCAGAGCGGATAGAGGAGATCAAGGCTGCGGCCGAGCGCCGCGCCTTCCGTGAATCGCAGGAGAAGAAGGCTGCCATAGAGCAGCGATTCCGCGCCGAACTGGAAGCGACCGAGCAGGATCTCGAGCGAGAGCGCAAGGGGGCTGCCGAAGCAGCCGCGGAAGCCGAGAAACGACTCGAGGAGCTCGCCGAGAGGGTCGCGACGGCAGAACGCCGAGTGGAGCAAGCCGAGGAGAACCTCGCTGCGGAGAGGACGAGACTGGAGCGGGACGCCGAAGAGAAGGTCGCCGCAGAGAGCAAGAGGATCGAGGCCGAATACGAGGCAGGGGTCGCGCGTGAGGTAGAGGCACGTGCCGAGAAGGAACTGAAGCGGATCGAGTCCGAGCAGCGAAAGGCACTAGCCGCGAGCGAGACCGAACTGAAGGACGACTACGTCTCGAAGCTCTCCGCGGGGGAGGGGATGGTCGAGTCAGACCGCACGGAAGCGCACGCCCCGAGGTTTCGGAGAGTGACCGAGTGATGGCGGGAGACGCACGAGGAAGCCCCGGGGGGTGGGGATCCGACGATCTCGACGCTACGATCGCGGCGCTGGA
>JBJTBI010000198.1:0-23899 GCA_046091265.1 bacterium | reverse complement strand
CCGAAATGGCTTGGAAATACCAGCTTCAACCCTGAACGGCCCACAGAGTGCCTCTGAGGGCCGCAGAATGGTGGTCTAGTCGAAGCGATGGGCCCTGAACCACTGGATCTCTACCGCCTCACCGCCTAGCTTCGCCTCATGGCTATGGAGGAGTTGCCGATCCGGAAACTCGACCCCGCAGCGAGGGTTCCTGTCCGGGCCCACCCGGGCGATGCAGGACTCGACCTCTGCTCGGTCGAGGGTCTCAGCCTCGAGCCAGGGGGGCGGGCATCGGTGGGTACGGGGCTGGCGGTCGCGATCCCTTCTGGTCTCGCCGGTTTGATCCTGCCGAGGTCCGGGCTGGCATCCGAGCATGGAATCGCGTTGGTCAACTCTCCGGGCTTGATCGACAGCGGGTATCGCGGGGAGATCAGGATCCTGCTGCTGAACACGGATCGTCAGGAGGAGTTCGCGGTAGAGCCAGGGGATCGCATCGCGCAGCTCTTGATCATCCCCTTCACACAGATGGCCGTGAGCGAAGTACCGGAGCTGTCTGACTCCGAACGCGGTGACTCGGGTTTCGGCTCCAGCGGCAGACGCTAGGGGCGACACGCCTTTCTGGCGCTTTGATGAGCAGCGATCTCCAGCCGATCGTCGAGCGGCTGGAGCTCGGGTAGGGTGTCGCCTGGAGAGCTCAGTGAGATCGCGATCAGCCAATCAGCGAACCAAGCGTTCTTGGGCAGGAGCGGTCCGTGGAGGTAGGTACCGATCACCCGACCCTGATGAACCCCCTCGGTCGAGTCCTCGCCGTTGTTCCCATGCCCCGCCAGCACGCGACCGAGGGGTTGGGCCTCCGGCCCGAGGTAGGTGCGACCTCCGTGATTCTCGAAACCGGCCAGGGTTCCCGTTCCACCGTGACCCTCCAGTCCGCTGACCTCGATCTCTATGTTCCCGATCAGCCTGTCACCCGGCTCGCGGCGGGTCTCGAAGTCACAGATCCCGAGCCCATCGATGGTGCTGTCGCCCAGCGTGTAGCTGTGGCCGAGTAGCTGGAATCCCCCGCACACGGCGAGAACGGCTGAGCCGGCCTCTATCGCGGCTCGGATGTCATCTCGCTTGCGCTCGACGAGGTCCGTCGAAATCTCGATCTGGTCCCGATCCTGGCCGCCACCTATGTAGATCAGATCTGTGGCTTCCGGATCCAGTCCCCGCTCCTCATCGCAATGCGTCAACTCGAAGCCCAGCCCTCGCCATTCGCACCTCCGTTGCAGGAAGATCAGGTTCCCCCGATCGGCGTAGATGTTCATTCGGTCGGGGTATAGCGCTGCGACCCTGATCCCGTTCATGGCGAGCTCCGCTCATCCTCTGGCTGGAAGACCAGAAACTCGGACGCGATCGTCTCCGCCTCTTCAGGTATCCGGCGACTCCCGACTGGCCGGCACCCCAAGTCGTGGAAGATCCCCTCGATCTCACCGGGTCGGTATCTCCAAAGGCTTTCACAGACCCGATGGAGTTCCCTCTTCCCCGAGGGCGACACGGTCTCGCGCAGACGCTCGATGACGATCCTCGTTTCCGTCACCACCAGACGGCGTATTCGGCTGGACATGACCCACCCTGCTGAATCGACCATGTCCGGCAGGGATTCGAGCTCGAACACCCCCTCGTACAGATCACTGTCTCGCAATACGGCGAAGGCCATCGTGGGTAGTCTCCCTGCGGTCCCGACGAAACGCGCCAAGGCGGATCGGCAGGTATCCGGCGAGAGATGATGGAGGAACTGCATGGGGCCGATCAGCAGGTCGAAGTCGCACTCCCCGCCGGAGAGGGCCTCGACCCGAGTGTTCCGGACCGTGAGCGGCAGTCCTCGCAGGTCAGCCGCGGCCTGCAGGTCTTCGGAGATTTCGGGGTCGGCCTCGACTGCAGTCACCTCGTGTCCCGCTTCCAGCAACGGGAACGTGACGCGCCCCGCCCCGGCACCGAGTTCGAGGACTCGCCCCGAATAGCCAGACGCGAGGTTGAGCCAAAGTGGAATATCGCTCTGATACGACCCGATCTCGAGGCGTTGCCACTGAGCCCTCCGGAAGTCCTCGAGCGACGGATCCGCGTTTTGGATCTCATGCCCAGAATTCATCAGCATGCCCCTTGCCGGCGATCTTGCCCCGGACCTCGAGTAGCGCCGTATAGGTGGGGAGGGCGTACACGGTTCCCTCCGCCCTCGTAACGGCGGCGATCAGCGAGTTCTCAAGATCCGTGTCCACCTCGATCCGATCCACCGGCCAACCCGCATACTTCAGCCGCAGCGCCATTTCCGGCGCCCTGCTACCTGAACAGACAACAGTCCGGACATGTTCGGCGAGCAGCTCCAAGTCAGCGTCCCAGACCCAGGAGACATCACGCCCATCGGCGATTCGATCGTTCAGGCCGATCCAGAGATCCAGTTCACCTGAGGGCCCAGCCTCATCAACCAGGGTGCGGAGTACCTCGTTCGCTCCAGTCGGGTTCTTGATCAGCAGAAGGGAGACGCTGCCGCCGGCCAGATCGATCGTCTCGGATCTCCCGAAGACGGCAGCTGCTGCCGATAGACCCGCGGCGATATCCGCAATTGGGACTCCGAGAGCATGCCCCGCCGCCACCGCCGCGAGTGCGTTGTAGACGTTGTAGAGGCCGGGTAGGGAGATCTCGACCGATGCGCTGCCAGAGGGGGTCTCGAACTCGAATCGACTGCCGGCGAGACCGTCGAGCTGGACCGCGCGCGCAACGACCTGCACGTCGCCCGGTCGACCGTGACCGCATTCGGGACACGAGTAGTGACCGAGGTGCCCGATGAAGGTCCTCTCGTAGAGATATGTCCCTCCGCATCGACGGCAGCGTTTGGCGTCGAATGCATGCGACTGCTCGGTGAGGGCTTTCGTCTCGTCCTCCATCCCGAAGAAGATGGGCCCACCCTCCGATCCCATCGATGTGGCGAGGTCGGCAACGGACGGATCATCCGCACAAAGCACCAGCGAGCAGTCCTCGGGCAGAGCGGAGACCATTTCGGCCCACTCCTCGGAGAGCCGCTCCAGTTCGCCATAGCGGTCGAGTTGATCGCGGACGAGATTGCCCAGCACGACCAGTTTGGGGTTGAGGTACGAAGCGAGCCGCGAAACCCAGGCCTCATCGATCTCGAACAGTCCGATGGCGCTCGCTGACACCTTCGGAGCGTCGAGCAACGCCGTTGCGACGCCCCAGTGCATGTTTGAGCCCGCCCGGTTGTGGAGCACTTCGCGCCCCGAGCACTCCAGAATCGAAGCGATCATCGCTGCGGTTGTGGTCTTGCCGTTTGTCGAACTGACGATGATCGACCCATCGGGAATCCTGCCTGCCAGCCGTTCGATCGCGTCGGGTCGTAGCGCGAGCAGTATTCGCCCGGGGAGCGTCGTGCCGCCGCTTCGCCCGCTCGCTCTGATCGCCGCTCTGACGGCCTTTGCAGCGCCCACAGCCACCGACCAGGGAAGCCTCATCCTCTCGTCTCCAGAATCTGCCTTCACGATCCTCCCGCGACCGGGACTCGGATCTTCAGTGCCGATGGCAGGACGCGTGCCGTCACGGGCAGCCGCGTGAGCAGATCGCCGTCCGCGTAGACGTCGAAGGGGCGGTCCGAACTGACACGGATCTCCGCGGCGCGAACCACCTCGACATCCGCGTCCTGCACGTGCGTACCCTTGAACAGTCTCGGCATTGCACCGAGGAAGCGCAGCTTGCGCGTGCCAGCGATCGTGACTACATCGAACAGGCCGTCCTGGAGGTCTGCGTCGGGGGCTATGAACATCCCGCCGCCGTACGCCTGGTTATTGGCGATGGCAACGCTCCACCCGATGAATTCACGGTCCGCGAGACCGGGGGAGGAGATCTCGAACCGGGCCGGCCTCCAGCTGATCAGCGCCCTGAGAGCGGCGTAGACGTACACGGGACTGCCGCGGATCACCTTCGTCTCGTTGGCGATCCGGTTCGCCTCCGAGTCGAAGCCGAAAGATGCTATTCCGAGGAAGGGCTTGCCATTCGCCTCACCGAGATCGAGCAGTCTGTCTTCCCCCTCGAGGAGGGTGCGGGCTGCCTCTCGCGGGTCGGTCGGGATGCCCACTACCCTCGCGAAGTCGTTACCCCTGCCGGCCGGAATCAGCCCGACGCAGCCCCCGTCTCCAGCCATCGCACGGACCAGGCAGGCCAGGGTGCCGTCGCCCCCGACCGCCACTGGCATCTCTCCAACTCGCAGGGCCGATCTGGCGAGTGTCGCCACCTCGTCCGGCCCCTCGCTCTTCGCCACCCGGAAGGAGGCACCAGACGCCTCCAGCACCTGCACGGCTCGATCGAGGGCTTGCGCAGAGGCGCCTCCCGCCGCAGTCGGATTGAGGATCAAGAGCAAGGGGCGCCGATCTTGGCTCACGCGATGGAATCTAGTCGGGAGGGTGGAGGGCTGGAGTGAACACCGAGTATTGGCCCTGCCCCGATCGACCCGAGGTGACTGGTTCAAGCCCATATCGGCGAGCGGCCCTTTCGAGCTTCAGGGGGCTCACATGGAAGGGGGTTCGCTCTCCCCAGCTGGTGGCCACGATGAAGAAGCCGCCCGGTCTGAGGACGCGTGCTGTCTCAGCCAGGAACGGCGGCAGATTCAGCTGAGTGACGAGATCGAATGAGTCATCTGCGAAGGGGAGTGACGATGCGTCGGCAACACGAAACGCGACCCTGCCGTCGGGATCGAGCCCGATCCGCCGCGTGGCCCGCTTGATCATCGGCTCTGAGATATCGACCCCTCGAACACTGCAGCGGGGGAACTCCCGTGCGATCAGCAGTGCGGCTACACCGGTCCCGGTCCCCAGATCCAGCGCCCTCTCTGGCTCGTCGACCTGGGTGAGGGCGGTTGCCAGTGGCAGGAGGAATTCGGGGTCCGACTCGACGGTTCGTCTATCCCAGCTGTCGGCTCGGAGGTCGAAGAATCGTCGTACAGGCGCACGCAGGAGTGGCCAGAGCCAGGGAGTCCTGATCATCGCCCTGCCGATGCCGTGCCCTGCGGACCGGATCAGGTCCTGAGAGCGGCTACGGGCTTCCTCCTGACTACGGGAGATGGATGGCATCGGCAGATGGTTGCATCCGAGCGATCCGTGGCCCGGTCCCCTAATCTCCAGACTCCATGGGCGCTCTCCAATCCAAGAAGAGAACCCCTGCGCAGTTGCTCCTGCTCACCTGCGTGGCCCTCGCGATCACAGGCTGTGCCGGTAGCGGAGAGTCCGAGGAGGCAGGACTGGTGTTGCCGGAGGGCTGTGAGGAGGTCCAGACCCCGGCGCCGAAGAAGGTGTCCCTCGAGGCACCCTCCAAGCCCCTGACCGCGCCGACGAACGCCGTCGTTTCCACTAGTTGCGGGGAGTTCACGATCGCATTGGATGTGGACAGGGCTCCCAAGACCTCTGCCTCGTTCGCGTCCCTCGCAGAGGCCGGTGTCTCCGACGACACCCTGATACATCGGATCGAACCGGGCTTCGTGGTGCAGGGAGGGGACCCCTGCGGCGACGGGCCCGGCGGTCCGGGCTACAGCGTCGTCGAGGCGCCTCCCTCGAGCCTGCGGTACCTCCAGGGCGTGGTCGCCATGGCCAAGACCGGCACCGAGGCTGCCGGAACTTCGGGAAGTCAGTTCTTCGTGGTTACGGCGCAGGACTCCCAGTTGCCTCCGGATTATGCGCTGCTCGGCAGGGTCGTGGAAGGCCTCGAGGTGGTCCTGAGGATCGAAGAACTGGGGCAGCCGGGCGGCACTCCTCGCGCACCAGTGATCATCGAATCGGTGACCGTTTCCCCTGTCTGATGAGCGGACTCAAGGTC
Source organism: bacterium (assembly GCA_046091265.1). GTDB lineage: Bacteria > Actinomycetota > Thermoleophilia > Solirubrobacterales > 70-9 > CAIUSP01. Next base: position 18,067 of record JBJTBI010000198.1, on the reverse strand, counting down.
GGAAGCAAGGCGCCGGATTTCTCACTCCCTGGTACTGGAGGGAAGGTCTACTCACTCGATCAATTCGATCACGGCCTGATCCTCGCTTTCTACCCGGGGGATTTCACTCCTGTCTGCACCAAACAGTTCTGCTCCTACCGCGATGACGGCGACCGGCTCGAATCGCTTGGCGTTCCACTGCTCGGGATCTCGCCCCAGTCGGTCGACTCGCATGAGAGGTTCAGCAGGGAGAACGCACTGACGACGCCGCTTGCCTCCGATCCAGACAAAGAGGTCGCCAAGGCCTACGGAGCCCTGGGGCCGGGTGGGTTCATACGACGCGCGGTCTTCGTGATAGACGGTTCGGGTGTGATCAGGTACCGGCACGTGCCTCTGTTCGGTCTGACCTATCACGACGTCGACGACCTGGAAAAGGCGGTCGCAACCCTCGCGTAGGGCTGTGGCCACCGCTCCGGTGACCCACGATGGGTGAGGGAAGACCCGCCCTGGTTCATCAGGCCAGTGGCGAAGGGCCCACGATCATCCTGCTCCACGGGTTGACTGCGGTCAGATCCCAGGTAGTGCATGGCTCCCGACGGCTGGAGAGATCAGGCTTCCGCACGATCTCCTACGACGCCAGGTCCCACGGTGATTCCGAGCCCCCTGGGCAAGGCACAGCCCTCGCAGACGCATACTCGTACGCTTCGCTGGCCGAGGATCTGGACGGGATCATCGGCGCGGAAGTGCCCGCCGGCGAGTCGTTCTACCTCGTAGGCAGTTCGATGGGGGCTCACACGATCGCCCGTTACGTCCTCGACAGACCAGAGCGGATCGCAGGGATGGTCCTGATCGGTCCGGCCTATGCCGGCAGAGAGTCCGATGAGGATGCTCTCGCTCCATGGGACGCGATGAGCCGCGGATTGAAGGACAATGGTCCAGAGGGCTTCATCGAGGCCTATTCGGATCAGCTCGATGCGGGCGGAGAGTGGCGAGACAGATTGATCGAGCTGGCACGCATACGTATCGGGCTGCACCGGCACCTCGAGGCGTTGGCCGATGCTCTTTGGTGGGTTCCGCGCTCGCGACCATTCGGTGGACTCGGTGACCTCACGGAGATCTCGACACCGACGCTGATCGTGGCCAGTGATGACGAGGCGGACCCGGGTCATCCTCGGGCGGTCGCGGAAGCCTGGTCAGAGGCGCTGCCGAGGTCTGAACTGCTGATCGATCCGCCCGGAGCGACGCCTACGGCTTGGAGCGGAGGGCGACTGTGCACCTCGATCGCCGATTTCGCTCATCGACACGCCTGAGACACCTCTGAGACACGCCTGCGCCGGAACACGGCTACGGGTTTCCATAATCACTGTTAGCGAGCATTGAATCGATGAAGGCGGTCTCAGGCCTGCCGGAAGCAGTCGAGAGCCTCTGCGCGGTCGGTACCGCTCGGCTGAGGGGTGAAGACGACCACCGCATTACCCACCCTAGCCACGCGCTTCTCGGGTTCGGAAACACCCAGACCCTCGAGGACGCCGCGGAGATCGGCCAGGCGACGCTCGGCGCGAGCCACGTTCCCGTTGACGGTTGCCTCGACGGTCAAATCGGCACGCACCATGGCGAGATTCGGGACGACAGATCCAGGCAATGACGCTCCGACGTCCCGGACTTCGACTCGCTCATATCCAACATCTGCCAGACAACCGCGTGCCGAGGTGAGATCGACCTGCTGCGACGTGCCTCCACAGGCGGACAAGGCGACCCCGCTGAGGCAGCATGCCGCTGCGGTTGCGAATACGCGCCGAATACCCCCGTTTCGCGGATTCATGGCATGGAAGGTATCCGAGACGCGGATATCACGCCGCCGGAGCCTCGCACCGGCAACAATCCCTGACCATGGTCGAAGATCCGACAGGCGGAGTGGGGCTCGCGGCTGCGTTCCTCGCCGGAGCGATCTCGTTCCTCTCCCCCTGTGTGCTCCCCTTGGTACCCGGGTACCTCTCTGCGGTCACCGGGGTCGCCTACGGCGAACTGGACACGGTCAGCTGGAAACGGGTCCTCCTTCCCAGCGCTCTCTTCGTTGCGAGCTTCTCGCTGATCTTCATCCTCTTGGGACTGACGGCGACGGGTATCGGCTCGGTCCTTGGAGACAACCGCCGTCTGCTCGAGAAGATCTCTGCCGTGGTGATCGTCACGATGGGGGTCTTCTTCATCGCGACTCTGTTCGTCGATCGTCTGAACAAGGAATGGCACGTCGACGCGTTGATGGAGCGGGCCGGCAAGGGTGGTCCCGTGGTGGCTGGCGCGGCTTTCGCCCTCGCCTGGACCCCGTGCATAGGCCCCACGCTCAGCGCGATCCTCGCCGCCGCCGCTCTCTCCGAAACCGCCGGCCGCGGCGCCCTTCTCCTTGCCTTCTACTCGGCCGGCCTCGCTGTGCCATTCCTGCTCACGGCTGTTGCCTTCAGCAAGATGTCCTCGGCCTTCCGGGTGATGAAGCGGATCCAACCCGCCCTGATCGCCGTAGGCGGCGCGGTCCTGATCGCCATGGGCGTCCTCATCTGGACCGGTGAGTTCTTCAGACTCAACATCGAGGCCCAGAAGCTACTGAACGGTCTCGGCCTCGACCTCTCCTCTGAGTACTGAACTCGCTTAGGAGCGCGGGCCGGCGGGGACCGCCACCTCGACCGGAATGCCGAGGGCTTCGGCCTCCTCTATCCCCTCTCCCTCGAGATCGCGGGAGCAGACGATCCGGAAGCGGCCTGTACTCAAACCGGAGTCGGGAATTATCGGGAGCCCCATGAACTCATCCCAGCCGAGTCGCTCTACCTCGAAGGGGTTCATCCGGATCTCCGCTGCCGGAAAATCACAGTTCCGGTTGTGATGATCGATCGCCTTGGCGATCGCTTCCAGGTTCTTTCCCTCGGGACTGCTCACGCGGAAAATGTAGGCCAGACCCCGGCAGGGAGCGCACGGTCTCGTGCGCGGCTGTCGTCGGTGGCCGCTCCTAGCATCCATCGCGGTGATCGCCCATATCGACATGGACTCGTTCTTCGTCTCGGTAGAGCTCCTCCGCCGCCCCGACCTGCGCGGCAAGCCGGTCATCGTGGCCAACGGCACGAGCGCCCGCTCCAGGGGCGTGGTGATGACTGCGTCCTATGAGGCGCGTGAGTTCGGGGTCCATTCGGCGCTGTCTCTCGCTGTGGCCCACCGACGTTGCCCGCAGGCGATCCTCGTCCCCAGTGACATGCGCCTCTACCGCCGCGCATCCAAGGCCGTAATGGCCATCCTCGCCGAGTTCAGCGACACGCTCGAGGTCGCGGGGCTGGATGAGGCGTATCTCGATCTGTCGGCCTCGATGGCGCCCAAGACGAGGGCGAGGGAGATCAAGCATTTGGTCAAACAGCGCACCGGACTGACCTGCTCCGTGGGTCTGGGTACCAACAAACTGCTGGCGAAGATCGCATCCGATCTGGAGAAGCCGGATGGTCTCTCCTTGCTCGATGAGGCCGAGATGCCGAATCGGGTCGACGACCTGCCTACCAGGATCATCCCCGGGGTGGGACCGAAGACCGAGCAGCGCTTGGAAGAGATCGGGGTTCGCACGGTCGGTGAGCTGGCGCGCGTCGACTTCGAGCCACTCGCCGACGCGATCGGCCGAGATCACGCACGCGGCCTGCAAGGAAGGGCAAACGGCCGGGACGAGCGGCAGCTCGAGCCCATCCGTGAACCCAAATCGGAGAGCAGGGAGACGACATTCGATCGTGACGTCTCCGATCCGGAGTGGCTCGGGGCACGAGTCGATGAACTCGCCGGGGAGGTCTGTGCGAGCCTCGCAAGGGGTAACCGCGCTGGCAGGACGGTGGTGCTGAAGGCGAAGCTGTCTTCCTTCCAGACCATGACGCGATCCCGAACCCTTCCGCACCACACCCGTGACCCGGACGAGGTGGCGAGGTTGGGTCGTGAGTTACTCGATGGTCTGGACGCTGCTGAGCCGCTGAGACTGATCGGCATCGGCCTTTCAGGACTCCGCCGCGATGACGAGACAGGCTCCACCGCCATCGACGACGGGCCGGCGCTCCGACTCGACCTCGATGCTGCCTGATCTCAGTTGTCGCTCCGATCGAAGGCCTCGACGAATCTGGACCTCCGGGCTCCTTCCCAGACAGGCTGGTCGAAGCGGGCGCGCAACTGCAGCCTGGTCACCAGATCCAGATCCTCTTTGCGGGCATCGTCGTAACTGGATCCGGAGGCCGTATCGGGGTAACCAGGGTGTACGAACCACTCCGTTACGCCAACAGGCAGGCTTCTCAGATCAGCGGGCTCTGCCCCCTCCTCCGGCTGGGTACGCCCGATCAGGTGATCCGGCGTCATGATCCCCCTCTCGCTCAACCACTGCCTGTGGTCCCGTCCGACCGCCCTGACCGGACAGTCGATCTGCAGGGCCATCTCGAACACGGGTGTAGCCAACTCCGGGCGTGCATGGCAGTGGTGGTGGCCGTTGATGAATGAGGGCCAGCGGCCGAACATCTCCGTGAACCGCTCGACCTGGACCCGGAGGGCGGTCTTGGCCGATGCCCCACTGCGGGCTCCCCAACGGCCTTCGAAGTCGACGTGGAGTCCGACCTCTGCCCCGAGCTCGATCAGGGGTGCAGGATCGCAATGTTCCCGCTCAGTCATCACGCTGACAGCGTCGACGCTGCCCGAATCGACAGCCGCCAATATCCCCTCGTCGTAGGAGGGCCAATACCCGTAGTCGTCGGCGGTGATGATCAAGAGGCGCTCCGCGTGTTCCGCTTCTCCAGCCATCCATCGATGATGGAACATCCGCCCCATCCGCAGTGCACATGGTGTCACCAGCGCTCCGTCGCTCCGACCAGTGCGCTTGATTGAATCGCGGCCGTGGAGTCGATCCGGTCTCGTTACCAGCACTACATCCTTCATCGGTATGGGGTCTGCCTGACACTGATCCTGATCTCGGTCGTGGTCCAGATCGCCGTGCCGGACACAGAGGTCGGCAGGGTGCTGGTGGTGGTCCTCTACGGCCTCACCCTCCTCTCGGCCATGCGCGCGGCCGACAGCCCCCGGGCGCTGGTGAGTCTCGCGCGCGTGGTGGTCGTGGTCCTGATCTTGGCGAGCGCCGGGCTGTCACTCGGCACTCCGGACGGCGGTGAGAACGCTACCCGCATCACCACCCTGATCCTCGTGGTGATCGCACCCGTGGTAATCGTGCGCGGCCTGATCCGTCACGGCCTCGAGGAAGGCATCGTGACCGTCCAGACGATGTTCGGGGTCCTCTGTCTCTATCTCTTGCTCGGCCTCGCGTTCGCCTCCACCTACAACGTGGCGGGAGCCTTGGAGGGCGGGCCGTTCTTCGTCGAAGGCAAGAACACAACCAGCAACTACCTGTTCTTCAGCTTCTCGACTTTGACTACCACGGGCTACGGGAACCTCATCCCCGCTGAGGGTCCAGGGAAGGCTCTCGCAACCCTAGAGTCCTTGGTGGGACAGGTCTATCTGGTGACCGTGGTCGCGACGATCGTCGGGAACCTCGGACAGAAGGCGAAGATCAAGGCGCGACCGAAGAAGCGCCCCGCGAAGTCCCGCTGATCTCTCGAAGCCTCCAGAAGACATGCTCAGGCGGTGGAATGCGCGGCGGATGCTTCCGGTGCTGGCGGGCAAGCGCCCACTCGAGATATCCATCCAGTCTCTTTCCGATCGACCTGAGGCTCGCCTCCGTCGGCTCGACCTCCGTGTGGTCTAGCGCCCAGACCCAAGCGTTTGCTTCGGCCTCGAGTCGGGGGGCTGAGCGACCTGCTCCGACGAGATGTCCGATCTCGTGCAGCGCGATCAGGTACGTCACCTGGCCACGGATCTCCGGGATCGCGATCTCGAGTCCCCCACCCACGTACCGGATCGCTCTTCCCCTGCTCGACGCACCTGCGATCGCGATGTCGTGCTCCTCACAGAGGTCACGTACATGGGCATCCAGCAGCGCAACGCCGGGCCTTCGCGGAGTTGCGCGATCTACTGTCCGTCTCCTGAAAGCCACTCGGCTTGCGAGAGTAGCGTCTGGTCTGGCCATACTTCAGGTCGTGAATCGAGTCCCTGACATCAGAGTCGCCCTTGCGCAGGTAAATCCCACGGTCGGTGCGGTGAGTCATAACCGCGCGCTAGTCGCCGACTGGATCGAGCGGGCCAAAGATGGCGGGGCTGATCTGGTGGTATTCCCCGAGCTGGTGCTGTCGGGGTATCCGCCCGACGATCTCGTTTTCCGGTCGGACTTCCTCGAGGCTGCGGCAACCGAACTCAAGGCCCTGGCGCAGGGGGTCAGCGGGATCGTCGCCTTGGTCGGCTTCCCCGAGATGTCCACCAGACAGCACTCCGAGGCGGTCGACCCCCTTTCCTCTCCCCTGTCTCCCATCGCATTCAACTCGGTCGCCGTGCTGCGTGACGGAGAGATCTCGGTGGTCTATCGCAAGCAGGTCCTTCCCAACTACGGCGTGTTCGACGAACGTCGTCATTTCGCGCCTGGCGACCAGAATCTCGTCTTCGAGGTGGCGGGGCGGTCAGTGGGCGTGACTATCTGTGAGGACATCTGGATCCCGGACGGCCCAGCCGTCTCAGCGGTCGATATGGGTGCGGATCTGATCGTGAATTGCTCGGCGTCTCCGTTCGCTCGTGGAAAGTCCGATGCGCGTGAGGGGATCGTGGCGGCGCGGGCGGAGGAAGTGGGTGTGCCGGTAGCTCTCTGCAACATGATCGGAGGCCAGGACGAGCTCGTGTTCGATGGGAGTTCCGTCGTCTCCTTGCCAGATGGCGCGTCGGTGTCCGCCTCGATGTTCGAGGAGAACCTCTTGTTCGCAGACCTCGATCAGGGAGTCGGCGCCGGTAGTGCAAGCGAAGGGGGCACACTCTCCGATCTCGACCAGGTCTACGCGGCACTGTGCATGGGGCTTCACGATTATGCGACGAAGAATGGGTTCGAGCGAGTGGTGCTCGGGCTCTCGGGAGGAATCGACTCGGCCCTGGTTGCGATGCTTGCGTGCGACGCGCTGGGGCCCGAATCGCTGGTCTGCGTGGTCATGCCCTCGCCACACTCCAGTCAGGAGACCCAGGCCGATGCGCGCGACCTCGCCATCGCACTGGGCGGCGAGCTGATCGACATCCCGATCGCTCGAATGATGGATTCCTATGCGCGTGAGTTGTCGGACCGCTTCGAGGCGACCGAGACCGGCCTCGCTGAAGAGAACGTCCAGTCGAGGATTCGGGGGACGATCGTCATGGCACTCTCGAACAAGTTCGGTTGGCTCCCCCTTGCCACCGGCAACAAGTCCGAGATGGCGGTTGGATACGCAACGCTCTACGGGGACATGGCTGGCGGCTTCGCACCGATCAAGGACGTACCGAAGACCCTCGTGTACGACCTGATCCGGTCTCGGGGCGCACGGGGCGCAGCCGCAGCGGTACCGGAGTCGATCCTCGATCGACCGCCGAGTGCCGAGTTACGTCCGGACCAGCTCGATACCGACTCCCTCCCGCCCTACGAGACGCTCGACGCGGTCCTCGAGTTGTACGTCGAGCGAGACCGCGGCCGCGACCAGATCATCGAAGAGGGTTTCGAGCCAGAGGTGGTCGACGAGATCATCCGCCTCGTCGACCGGGCCGAGTACAAGCGCCGTCAGGCCCCGCCGGGCACGAGGATCTCTTCGAAGGCGTTCGGTCGAGACAGGCGACTGCCGATCACAAACCGTTTCAGTTCGCTTCGTCCGCTCCCTCGCTAGGGCCGAAGTCATCCGGCCGTGGGCGGACCGCCATGGTTATGCGTGAGAGAGCACAGCGTCGTCCTTGATCGTCGGTCAGCTCGACTTCCCAAATCCAGGTCGTCCTGCCTGCGTGCATCCGACGCGCAGAGGCATTGACATGTCCCTCGGTGACCGGACGGAGCATCGAGGTGTCGTTGGCCTGACCGACTGCGATCTGCCCTGAGTCCCAGACCGCACCGGCTGTAGCTCGAGAACAGATGCTCTCCGCCAGGACGCAGTAGAGACCGCCGTGTACGAGACCGAATGGCTGCTTGTGGTGGTCGGTGACCAAGAAACGGCCACGGGCGGTCTCTTCTCCGCTCTCGAGCCACTCCGTGCCGATCAATTCGTCCAGATGGCTGGCTGGCTCGGAGGGGTCCATTGCGAGCGCAGGCTAGCCTAGGGGGCAGATGCCCCTGACCGATTCCCAAAAAGCCCTGCTGCAGCTCTTCCTCGAGGGAGGGCAGGACTACGCCCAGGCAGCAGCGTGGTTGGATCTCGAGCGCGACGGGGCCGCCAACCGGGCGCGCGACGCCGTCGAGGCCCTCTCTCCAGGTTCTCCGGCTCTTCCACCCTCGGTCGGCGATTGGCTGTTGGGGCAGGCCGATACGATCGCCGAGGCTGATGCGATTGCAGCTGTTCGTCGCGACCCGGATCTGCGGCGAAGAGCCGTTGCGGTCGCCAGCGGTATGAGGCTCGTGTTTCCCGAGGCCCATATCCCTGATGTTCCGCCCAGCGACTCGTCATCCCCTCCCCTTTCCTCTCCTTCTACTTCTGAGAGACAAGCGCGGGCGGAGCCTTCGCGCCCTACGACCCCTGCCGTCCCTCCCCCCGAAGTCGAGCCAGCCTCGCGTCCGGCTTCGGGACGCGGCGGCACGGAAGGGTTTCGTCCACCTTCGGCCAACAAGGAAGCCGGATCGCTGTCGGCAGGCGTTGCCGCACGGGTCGGATCGACCACCAGAGCCATCAGGCAGAAGCCGCGATTCGCCATCCTCGCGGGAGCAAGCATCGTGCTGTTGATCGCCGTGGTGCTCGGGGTAACGCTGCTGGGGGGCGATGAAACAGACCAGGCGGGCTCTGAAGGGAACGGTACCGCCACCCTCGTGCCCCTGGCTCCTGTGGATGATCGCGGGAAGAGCACGGGCCAGGCTGTCGTGGTTGCGGCGAACGATGCAGCAATCGTTCAGCTGAGTGCAAACGGGCTGGCGCCGACCGGTGCCGGTGAGAGCTACGTCCTGTGGCTCTACCGCAACCCTGAACAGGCCTATCCACTTGCTCGCGATGCCGTGGGTGACTCAGGGAAGCTGACGGGCCCCGCTCCGGTTCCACGTGGCCTCGATCCGTCCTACGGCACCTACGGGTGTCTCGAGCTCACCCTTGCATCATCCGACGAAATCGAGGCGGCGTTGAAGCGAGTCGCCAAGTCGGGGACCGGACCATCTGTAGGCAGCATCGTGTTGCGAGGCGAGATCTCCCCGGCTAGCCGTGACCCCCGAAGTGGCTCGGCGAGCGTTTGCGACCCTGACGCGCGCGACTCCTAGGAAGCAGCGGGAAGTAACGCCCCGGGGTTCATGATGCCTGTTGGGTCGAGCCTCTCCTTCGCTCCCGTCAAGGCATCGAGACCGACCTGACCGATCTCAGGATGCATCCATCGCGCATGGTCGCGTCCCACGGCATGGTGATGGGTGATCGTCCCTCCGCATGAGACGATCGCATCGCAGGCGGCGGTCTTCACCCGGGTCCACGTCTCGATCTCGTCGCCTGGACGAACGGGTGCCAGGAAGGTGAAGTAGAGAGAGGCACCGTCCTCGTAGGCATGGGACAGGTGACACATCACGATTGCCGAGTTACCAAGATTCGACCGTAACGAGTCCCCCACCCGTTGATACAGATCACCGAGTCTCGACCAGGTGTGAGCGGTCTCGAGGGTCTCCACCAACACCCCGCTGTCGATCAGATGATCACGGAGATAGGGCCCCCCGTACCGCGACCGCTCCCACGACCTCCCCGGCGCAGCGCCGAGGGAGACCGCTCCGCCGGCTCGCAGACCTCTGCGGGCACGCCTGCGCCGACGCGCGACCGTATCCCTGCTTCCTTGCCAACCGCAGATGACCAACGACCCGTTCCCCTTTCCTCGGAGATCCAGGTAGCGCTCGAGGAAACGCGTGACCCTGGGCGCTGCGCTCGACATGGCGAGCCCGACCTCGGTCTCCCGACCATCGGACACCCTGATCACATCCGGTAATGAACCCGACTGCGCGAGATGGCGAACAGCCTCACAGCCAGCTGCGAAGTCCTCGGTCATCCATCCTTCGTAGCGCTCCGCCTCGGGCGCCGGTCTGATCTTGCATCCGACGGTGGTGATCACGCCGAGAGTTCCTTCCGAGCCGACGACGAGTTCCCGCAGCGAGGGTCCGGCTGCGGAATGCGGAGTGTCGATCGTCCGCAGGGTTCCCTTCGGGCTCGCCATCACGATGCTGGTTACGAGGTCGTCGAATCGCCCGTATCCACTGGATGCCTGACCCGCAGATCTGGTCGCGGCGAACCCTCCGATCGAGGCCCGCTCGAACGACTGCGGGAAGTGTCCGAGAGTGAAACCGCGGCGCCCGAGTTCATATTCGGCCTCGGGGCCTCGAAGCCCAGGACCCAACCTGGAAATCCCCGATCTCGCATCTATCTGCACATCGCGGAGGCCCGAGAGATCTACCGTCATCACAGCGCGATGCGTACCCCTCTCAGGTTTTACACCGCCGACCACACTGGTCCCGCCACCGAAAGGAACTACCGCTACCCCGAGCCTCGCGCACTCCGTCACGAGGCCTTCGACTTGCTCGACGCTCCTGGGGAAGCCGACTGCGTCCGGGGCGTGATCCAACTGCCCTGACCTCAGCCTGATCAGATCTGGATAGCTCATTCCGACCGAATGGCGCAGGCGCTCCGAGTCCGACCGATCCAACAAGGCGTCGAGCTCGGAAGGCATGCCATCCGGGACGGGTCTCACCTCGGGTAGGTCCACCTGGCTCGGCTGAACGGCAGGGGCCGGAGTAGTCGGAGTTCCGCCGAAGCGCCCGGACAGCAGGCTCCGCACTTCTTCGGAGAGTGGAGCCACCTCCTGACCCGCTCCCCATCCCCACCAAGCGCCTCTCTGGGGCTTCGATGATTCGCTCATCTAGCTGACCCCTTCACTGACATCGAGCGCGGTTTCGAGAGCGTCGAGGGCCTCACCCGCTGTCTTCGCTGACGCCCTTCGCACGAAGAGGGCTCCCAGTCGGGATAGACCGTGGAGGCTCTGTCCGAGCTCGAGTTCCAGCTCAGCACCATTCCCCTCGGGGCTGATTCGCAACTCGGTCCAGGCGGCCTTCATCATCCGCTCGAACGGGGTTCCGACGGTCTCCTGCTCGAATCGCCATACCTCAGGCCGATCGGCAACGGTGCAGATGAGGCTTGCTCCCAGTCGATTTCCGCTCCTTGCCTGCAGGACTTGGGTCCACCGTGAGCCCACCGTTGCGCCAGTCCCCGACACGTCCCGGACCGAAGCGGTCCTCGGCCACCATCGAGGCAGGTTCTTGAGATCGGTCGCGTACTCCCACACCGCATCGGGTGAGCTCGGAACCGAGCGCCTGCGCCGAATGCGCGGCAATCCTCAGCCTTCGCCGGTGATCCGGCGCAGATCCTTGATCAGCAGGAGATGCTTGAGGTGCCCGGTGACCGAAGCGAGATTCTCGAGATTGTCCAGGGCCTCTCGCCTGCGTGCAGTGTCATGGGAGCGGAGAGAGGGACCGATCAGCTGCTCGAGCAGGGCCGACTCTCGGTCGGCCGAGGTCCTGAAGACCCTGAGATTGCGACCGTGAACGCCGAAGCGTGACAGCTCTACGCAAGCCCGTGCGATGTCCACGTCTGCCTCGTCATAGAGGGCCTCGCCCATGGAACCCCTCTTGGGTGCCAGCAGACCATGCTCAGCGAGCTCTGCTGCCTGCTCCGGGGATATGCCGGTCTCCTCCGTGAGATCTTCGAGAGTCGACCACTCCCTCGGCGAGCTGGAGACGGATGTCTTGGACTCCTCCGGGCCCGGACCTCTCCGCCGACGCCTGGTTCCCCCCGCCAGTTCCTTGCGGATGACGCGAAGCGGAAGGAACTCGTCCCTCTGCATCCGGAGGATCGATCTCAATCGATCGACATCGCTCTGGCTGTAGAGGCGGTATCCGCCCTCGGTTCGCCTTGGCGAAAGCAGCTTCTGGTCCTCGAGGTAGCGGATCTTCGAGATCGAGATGTCCTCGAACTCCGAAGACAGCATCTTCGTCACCTCTCCTATGGTGAGCGCCTTCCGCTTCGACGAGCGGCGTGGCTTGGAGCCGCGTCCGCTTTCTACTCGGGTGCTCACTCGCCCTCCTCGCCCGCGAGGAAACTCAACTTGTACTTACCGACCTGGATCTCGTCTCCGTCAGCTAGGAGCTGCGATTCGATCCGCTGCCGGTTCACATAGGTGCCATTGAGGGAACCCAAGTCATCGATGTAGACCTCTGAGCCACGCCGGACGATCAAGGCATGGTTTCGCGAGACCGGTACGTCGTCGAGGAAGATGCCGGACTCCGGGCTCCGGCCGATCGAAAGCTGATCAGTATCGAGCGAGAAGCTCTCCCCCGCCCTGCCCCCTCCGGCTCTGATCACCAACGCAGCGCCGGCCTTGGCGACGATGTCCTCGATATCGACCTGATGCATCTCGCCAGACGCATCGACCGTGGAGGTCATCGTCGGCGGCTCATCCTGCGGGTCAGGACGTGAGAGGTAGACCCCGCACTTCTGACAGTAGTTGGCTCCCTCTACGTTGACGAAACTGCACTCAGGGCAATGCATGCGGGTCCTTTCCGGGTTGGACGTGCTGAAGCAGGATAGCCGCCTCCGCCACTTCCCTCAATCAGAGGTTGAAGGTTTGCGTGCAGAGTTCTTTGGCTCCGGGTATCGCAAGTAGTCCCTCACGTAGACCACGCTGGCGAAGACAGCGAGGATCAGTCCCAACACGAGCATCGCGTCCCACACCACGCTCTCGACGACCATCGCGAAGAAGATTGCGCTCATGATCGGGAAGACGGCAATCCGACCGAACCAGTTGATCTCGATCGGCACTCCCTTCCGAACTGCGAGCTGCGCCATCAGCAGGGTGAGCACTTCCCGCACTGCTATGGCTGCGAGTGCCCAGCGAGGGAGCAGTTCGAAGTACCAGCAGACGTACCCACCCGAGAGGATGGTCGCTCGATCGACGACCGGGTCGAGGAGGATTCCCAGCCGGATGTACTGACCGGTTGCTCGGGCACGGAACCCATCCAGATAGTCGCCGGCGGCGATCGCCCAGAAGATGGCCGCCGCATAGAGCGGAGGACCGTCCTTGCCCGATAGGGCCAAGACGAGGAACACGGGTATGGCGGCGAGACGCAGGTAGCCGACCAGGTTGGGGAGGGTCCACGGTCGCAATGGCTGGCCCGGCTGTGTCTGCTTCGGAGATGGTCCGGACCTGTCGATCCCGAAGAGCCGCCGTCTCCCCAGTTCCGGCCTGTCACGCTCCGTTCGCTTGCCCATGCCCACAGCGATCCGCCTCAGTCGATGGCATCGAGCAGATCAGAGATGGCATCGGTGGCCCCGTCGAGACCGAGTGTCTCGTCCGCTCCGGTCTTGCGTATCTGGACTTCGAGATTCCCTTCCGCGAGCGACCTCTTTCCTACCACCACTCGGAGCGGACATCCGATCAACTCGGCGTCTGTCAACTTTTCCCCTGCATTCGCATCCCGATCGTCGTAGAGGACCTCCACTCCGGCGTCAGAAAGGGATTCGTAGAGATCGTCAGCAGAACCTCGCTCCGGCTCGCCCTCTTTCGAGAGCGGAACCAGCGACATGTCCCAGGGCGAGAGTGACCTCGGCCAGGCTATTCCCCTGTCGTCGGCGCGCTGCTCTACCGACGCCGCGATGATCCGCGCTGGGCCGATGCCATAGCTACCCATAACGATCGGGTGCTCGATGCCAGACTCATCCAGGAAGGTCGCCCCGAGCGCCTCTGAATAGCGGGTACCGAGTTTGAAGATGTTCCCTACCTCGATAGCCGGAACTATCTCGATCTCCAAGCCGCTCTCGGTGAGGTCTCCGGACCGAACAGCCCTGATGTCCGCTCGTTCCGCCTGGAAGTCGCGGGCTGGATCCACGCCCATCAAGTGCCTGTCGACCTCGTTCGCCCCGCATACATATGAGTCTCCGTTGATTGCGAGGTCGCAGATCACCGGACAATCAGCCCCGATTGGCCCGATGAATCCGGTCGGCCCTATCGCGGAGTCGATCTCCTCAGGGCTCGCCTGTCGGACCGATTCACCGATGAAGTTCGAGAGCTTCAACTCGTTCAGCGCGTCATCGCCTCGGACCAACGCAATCAACAGACCTCGCCCCTCGGTCATCACCGGAACCGCCTTGAGAAGTGCGCCTTGAGCCACGCCGAGGGTTCCTGCAACATCCTCCACCGTGGTCGAGCCAGGTGTCTCGACCTCCGTAGGCGAGGCGGCGGGCGCCGGTAGTTCCACCGCCCGGGCACGTGAGACGGCAACCTCGACATTCGCCGCATAGCCGTCTGCGAGGGCGATCCTGTCCTCTCCGGCCGGACAAGGAGCCATGTACTCATCTGCTCCGGCTCCTCCCATCATGCACACATCGGAGGAGACGCGATGCCACTCGAGGCCGCATCGATCGAAAATCCGGTCGTAGGCAGAGATGTGCTTCGCGTAGCTCTCTTCCATCCCGGCCTCGTCGCGATCGAAGCTGTAAGAGTCCTTCATCGAGAACTCACGGGTCCGCAGCACACCAGCACGCGGCCTTGGTTCGTCGCGTTCCTTGAGTTGGATCTGGAAGAGGATCAGTGGCAGATCTCGATAGGAGCGGACCTCGCGGGCCACGTGCCAGGTGACAGGCTCCTCATGGGTCATACCCAGCACGAGGTCGGACTCCCTGCGGTCCTGGAGCTTGAACATCTCTCCGATTCCGTATCGACCGGTCTCGCGCCAGATCTCGGCAGGCTGCATCAGCGGGAGCAGCATCTCCTGTCCACCGATGGCCACCATCTCCTCGCGGATGATCGCCTCGGCCTTCGCTATGGATCGGTAACCGGCCGGCAGCCAGGTCCAGAGGCCTGCTCCAAGCTGCCGAACCATTCCAGCTCGGAGCAGCAAGCGATGAGATGTCGTCTCACTGTCTGCCGGGTCCTCGCGCAGGGTCGGGAGGAAGGTCTCGGTTCGTCTCGACATCAGCGCGAGCCTATCGGCTGCATCGGTGGCCGGACCTCATCTAGGAACGCGAGAAGCGTCGACCTTCGACCGGCGACTCCTCCTCGCGGGCCGCAGCTTCTGCCTCCATCTTCGCGATCCTCTCAGGCGTCAGCTCCCCGGCGTTCTCCTCTTCGATCTTTGCCAGCCACGCGGCTCCTTCGGCGGCTTCGGCATCGTCGAATTCGACCTCTCCCCGGGCCAGGGACTTGTCGATCTCGGCGAACAGTGTGTCCACGAGCTGCTCTTGTGGCACCTTTCGCAAGGGTTTTCCTCCGGCGAAGATCAGACCTTCATTCTTGGCTCCGGCAAGTCCGAATTCGGCATTGGACGCCTCGCCGATGCCATTCACCGCGCAGCCGAGTACCGCGACCTCGATCGGTTCTTCATATGCCTCGAGGCGTGTCTCGATCTCGGCGACGACAGTGTCCATGTCGAATTGGAGGCGCCCACAGGTCGGGCACGCAATGAGGACCGGTCCCTTCTCCCGGAGCTTGAGGGCCTTGAGGATCTCCCATCCGACCTTGACCTCTTCTTCGGCGTGGAAGGTCGACAGGCTGATCCTGATGGTGTCCCCCACCCCGTCGGCGAGGAGTGTGCCGAGCCCGACTGCCGACTTGAGGGAGCCTGTCCACTTGGTTCCAGCCTCGGTGATCCCGAGGTGCAGCGGATATGGGATTCGCTCGGCGAGCAGGCGGTTCGAAGCGATCGTGTTCGGAACGTCCGTGCTCTTGATGGATACCTTGAAATTCTCGAAATCGAGTCGCTCCATCAGTTCGACGAACTCGACCGCCGCAGTGACCAGAGCCTCGACCGGATTCTCCTTTTCAATTTCGTGCAGATGCTTGGGGAGAGATCCCGAGTTGACCCCTATCCGCATCGGAGTTCCCCTCTCGGTAGCGAGCTTGGCGACCTCAGCCACCTTGTCAGGCCCCCCGATATTGCCGGGGTTGAGGCGGATGCAAGCCGCCCCGGCCTCGATGGCCTTCAGGGCTAATGTGTGGTTGAAGTGGATGTCAGCGATTACGGGAATCGGCGACCGCTCGACGATCTCGACCAACGCAACGACATCCTCGTCCCGAGGCACGGCGCATCGCACCATATCAGCGCCTGCCTCAGCGACCATCTCGTTCTCCTCCATCGAGGCGGCGACGTTCGCAGTCTCGGTCTTGGTCATCGTCTGCACGGCGACCGGCGCGCCCCCTCCGATCGGGACACCTCCGACGAATATCTGGCGTTTCGAGCTCACCCGGTAAGAGTAGCCGGGGGACGCCGGACACTACTCGCCGTAGAGACCCTCGATCTGCTCGGAGTACTTGGCGTCGATGGGCTTGCGCTTCAGCTTCATCGTGGGCGTGAGTTCGTCGCCCCCGGGCATCCAGACCTCCGGGAGGACCGCGAACTTCTTGATCTGCTCTACGCGAGCGAGCTTCTCGTTTGCCTCGTCCACCGCAGTCTGGAGCGCCTCCCTCACTCGCTCCGACCCTGCGAGAGCTGCGATATCGGCCTCCTCGAGCCCCTGTTGCTGTGCCCAAACCGGAGCGAAGTCAGGGTCGAGGGTGAGTAGCGCCACGTTGTAGGGACGGTTGTCGCCGATTGCAACTGCGGCGCCGATCAGGGGGCTCGCCGACTTCAGGTGTCCCTCGATGTTCGCCTGCGACATGTTCTTTCCCGCTGCGTTGATGATGATCTCCTTCTTACGGTCGACGATGCTGAGATAACCATCCTCATCGAGGGTTCCGATGTCGCCGGTCAGCAGCCATTCGCCGTCGAGCGTCTCAGCCGTCTTCTCCGGGAGGTTCCGATAGCCGCGCATGACGGAGTCGGCCTTGACCATGACCTCGCCATCGTCGGCGAGCTTGATCGAGACCCCGGCGACCGGCGGTCCCACCGTCCCGATCTTCACCCGCCCCGGGGGATTGCAGGTCGCCACTCCACAGGTCTCCGACATTCCCCAGAGCTCACCGATCGGGATCCCGATTGCATGGAAGAACTCCAGGGTCTCGACTGGCGTAGGGGCAGCGCCGACATTGACAGCCTCCAATTTCTCGAGCCCCAGCATCTTGCGAAGCCCGGAGAACATCTCCTCGTCGGCCCTTGCCACCGCAGTGGCTAGTTCCTCGGGTACGTCCTGACCTGACTGCTCGAGGCGCACCGTCTGCACTGCCGCCGAGAGGGCGTCACTGGCAACAGCCTTCTCCTCCTCTGGCCTTCCTTCGATCATCGCCTCGATTCCCGCCTTGAGCTTCTCGAATATCCGGGGAACCGCGAAGAACCATGTCGGCTGGACCTGGGGCAGGAAGCCGACGATCTCACGTGGATTCGGGCAGATCGTGATCTGTGCTCCGGAGATCACGGGCAGGTAATAGTGCGCACCACGCTCGGCGATATGAGCCGCGGGCAACCACGAGATCACCTTCGAGACGCCCGCCTCGAACGAGATCAGGTCTTGTATCCCTGCGACCAGGGTCATCAGATTCCGATGGGTCAGTTCGACCCCTTTGGGCGGACCGGTCGTGCCCGAGGTGTAGATCAGGGTGAGCAGGCTGTCGTCGTCAATCTCCGCGATTGCATCGGCGGGGTCGTACGTTGGATCGAGGGCCTCGAACTCGTCGAGGGTCATCCAGTCATCGGGGGCGTCGTCAGCGAGGACCACGACCTTCTCGACGCAATCCACACCCGCTAGCGCCTGCTTCATTTGCTCGGAGTACGCCTCCTCGACGAAGACCACCTTCGCGCCAGCGTCGCGGAGCAGATACTCGATCTCCTCGGCGGCCAGCGTCTGGTAGATCGAGAATGGAACCGCTCCGAGCATCACCGCTCCGAGATCGAGCGGTATGAACTCGGGCCGGTTATCCAGCATCAGCGCCACGGTTTCTCCTCGCTCGACTCCGAGGGCCGCGAGGGCGCCGGCGCTAGCGCTCGCCTTCTCGGCAATGTCGCTCCAGCTCCACGACACCGAGTCGTCTCCGGTCCTGATTGCGACTGCATCACCGA
>JBJTBI010000197.1:0-3821 GCA_046091265.1 bacterium | reverse complement strand
ATCGAGCACGTCCTCGTCGCGTACCCATCCATCTCCGTCGGGCTCGGTCTCTCCCACGTAGATCTCGTCACCGCGATACCAGACCGGAAGCCGGTGGCCGCACCAGTGTTGGCGCGAGTCGCGCCTTGGCCGGATGTGCCTCATCCACTCGAGACAGACGTCCCGCGAGGAGTCCGGCGTGAACCTGACCTCTCCCTTCTCCACCACCTCGATCGCGGGCTTCGCTAGTTCATCCCTGCGGCAGAACCACTGAAGCGAGATGAGGGGCTCGATCCGCTCACCCGAGCGGTGCGAGAAGGGAACCGAGTGCACGTACTCCGTCTCGGACCGGAGCGAGCCCTCGTCACGCAAGGCATCCACGACGGCCGTCTGGGCCTCGGACGCGGTCATGCCGGCGTACGGTTCGCCTGCCTCGGCGGACATCTTTCCGTCTTCCCCGATCACGCTGATCTCCCCGAGTCCGTGCTTGCGGCCGATCTCGAAGTCGTTCGGATCGTGGCCCGGGGTGATCTTGAGCGCTCCGGTGCCGAACTCGGGATCGACATGCTCGTCGGCGATCACAGGGATTCGACGTCCGACGAGCGGAAGTGTCACCTCGGAGCCGACCAGAGAGGAATACCGCTCGTCGTCGGGCGATACGGCCACCGCCGTATCGGCGAGCATCGTCTCTGGCCGCACGGTGGCTACGACGAGCTCGCCAGAACCGTCAGCGAGCGGATAGGCGATCTCGTAGAGGCTGTCGGTCACCTCGCGATTCTCGACCTCGAGGTCCGAGATGGCCGACCGTGAGCCGGGATCCCAGTTGACCATGTAGTTGTCGCGATAGATGTATCCGCGCTCGTGGAACTCGCAGAAGACGCGAATCACCGCCTTGGCGTACTCGTCGTCGAGCGTGAATCGCTCTCGCTCGTAGTCGCACGAGGCTCCGAGCCTCTTGTACTGCTCGAGGATCCGCGATCCGTACTGCTCCTTCCACTCCCAGACCTTCTCGACGAAAGCCTCGCGCCCCATCTCATGCCGGTCGAGGCCCTCCGTTCGGAGTTCCTTCTCCACCACCGCCTGGGTGGCGATACCCGCATGGTCGGTCCCAAGGGTCCAGAGGGTGTTCCTTCCCTGCATCCGTCTCATCCGGACGATCGCGTCCTGGATCGAGCCGTTGAGACCGTGACCCATGTGGAGGGCTCCGGTCACGTTGGGCGGTGGGATCGCGACCGAGAAGTTCTCGGCAGGGTCACCGGTTGCGTCGGGATGAAACCAGCCCCCGGCCATCCAGCGCTCGAACACGCGTGACTCTACCTCGCCGGGATTCCAGCGTGTGGTCGCTTCCCGTCTCGCCTTGCGCTCGTCGCTCACGGTCGGGCGATTATCGCCCCAAAGCGGCTGCCGATGCGTCCGAGGGAGCTTCCGGAATCAGGCGGTTCGCTCGCCGAGCGTTCCCACCGGATCGGTGGCGGATAGACCTGATTCGGCTGGAGGTACTTCGCCGACCACGATCTCCGGTGGCAGTCCCTTCTCGATCGTCTCCCTCGTGATGACGCAACGGGTGACGTCCGCCCGGGAAGGCAGTTCGAACTGCACGTCCAGCAGGGTCTCCTCGAGGATGGAGCGAAGGCCTCTCGCACCGGCGTCACGCTCGATCGCTCGATCCGCGATCGCCGCAAGCGAGTCGGGCGCGAAGACCAGTTCGACGTCGTCGTACTTGAACGAACTGCGGAACTGGTTGACGAGGGCGTTGCGGGGCTCGGTGAGGATCCTGATCAGATCCTCACGCTTCAACTGGTGGATGGCCGAGACGACGGGCAACCTGCCGATGAATTCGGGGATCAGCCCGTACTCCATCAGGTCCTCGGGAAGCACATGCTCGAACACCTCTCCCAGGTCTTCGGCAGCCTGTGATGCGATCTCGGCGCCGAAGCCGATGCCCTTGTTCCCGACCCGCCTCTCGACCACCTCGTCCAGTTGTGCAAACGAGCCGCCGCAGATGAACAGGATGTTCGAAGTGTCGATCGTGAGGAACTCCTGGTGGGGGTGCTTGCGACCTCCCTGAGGCGGAACCGAAGCACTGGTTCCCTCGATGATCTTGAGCAGCGCCTGCTGTACGCCCTCACCCGAGACGTCACGGGTGAGTGAAGGGTTGTCCGCCTTGCGGGCGATCTTGTCGATCTCGTCCAGGTAGATGATCCCCCGCTCGGCCTTCTTCATATCGAAGTCGGCGGCCTGGATCAGTTTCAGCAGGATGTTCTCGACATCCTCTCCCACGTAGCCGGCCTCGGTCAGCGCGGTCGCATCGGCTATCGCGAACGGAACGTTGATGATCCGCGCGAGCGTCTGGGCGAGCAGCGTCTTGCCACACCCGGTCGGACCGAGCAGGAGGATGTTCGACTTCTGGAGTTCGACGTCGTCGGACTTCGAGCCGGCCATCTCGATCCGCTTGTAGTGGTTGTAGACGGCAACGGACAGCGAGCGCTTGGCGCTCTCCTGTCCCACCACGTACTCGTTCAGCGTCTCGAAGATCTCGGTCGGCTTGGGCAGACTCTCGAGCTCGATCCCGGGCGCGTCGGCGGCGGACGATCCAGAGACCTCCTCGTCGATGATCTCGTTACAGAGATCGATGCACTCGTCGCAGACGTAGACGCCCGGACCGGCGATCAGTTTCTTGACCTGACGCTGCGACTTACCACAGAAACTGCAGAGCAGCTGCTCGTTGGAATCGGTTGGACGTGCCAGCGGAACTCAACTCCTAGATGTTCGACGTGGGTGACGGAAAGAGAGGCTCTTCCGTCCGTGTGCAGGTGGATTACGCCGCTTCAGGCACCTTTCCTGCCCGCATGCCGGAATGCGAGAGAGCTTGCGTTCAGCTGAACCGGTCCCAGCGGGCGAGATCGAGGCGCGGATCGATCTCCCTGCCACGAACTCGAATCTCGAAATGGAGATGGCAGCCGGTCCCAGCGGCATTTCCCGTGGTGCCCACACGCCCGACCATCTCACCGGTAGACACCCGCTCGCCCAAGCCCGGCAGCGCCGGTTTACGGAGGTGCGCATAGAAGTACGAGCGCCGCTCCCTCGCACCGATGATCCGCAGGTAGTTCCCGTAGAGCTCGGGGTCGTACCCACGCGAGATCACCTTTCCGGCCCTCACCGCGGCCAACGGGGTACCGCACCTCGCCATCACGTCGTAGCCCTCGTGGACGCGATCGTCGCTGCGTGGGGCGCCGAACAAGCCGAGCCAACCCCTCGCCCAATGCGGACCCCTGACCGGGAAGAAATGACCCGCCAATCGGAACTCCCCGAGTTTGCGCCGGGGACCATCGGCGGCGGTGCCGAAGACCGAGTAACGACCGTCAGGAGCCGGCTTGCCTGCACCGGTCAGGGCATTCCATTCGAACTGCCGAAGCTCCCCAGGCAGCACCGGATCGATGGCGATCCTGCGCACAGGCCTGCCCTCGTTGCCCTTCGGCACGAAGAGGAGATCGACCCGCGAAGCTCCGGGCAGCATCGTCTCGTCGAGTGAGAACGAGACCGTGACCCTGTCACCCCCGAAGAAGGCCCGCTTGGGAGCGACCGAGGCGGTCTGGAACTCGGCAACGGGTGCAGCCGTCGCGGGCGCTGCGAGACAGCCTGTGATCAGACAGAGGAGGAAAAGCAGTGGCGCCGCTGTCAGCGGTGCTCGATGACGCGGTCGACCAGGTTGTATTCCTTGGCCTCCTCCGCGGTCATGAAGTAGTCGCGCTCCGTGTCTTCCGTGACCTTCTCGAGCGGCTGACCGGTGTGCTTGGCGATGATCTCGTCGAGCCGGCGGCGGATGTCGATGATCTCCTTGG
>JBJTBI010000196.1:0-3265 GCA_046091265.1 bacterium | reverse complement strand
GATTACATGTTCATCGTCTTGAACTTCCCGGTCTTCGATGCCGAGATCGGGAGGCTGGTCACCGGCGAGCTCGACATCTTCGTCGGCGAGGGTTTCCTGATCACGATTCCGAATCGGCCCCTTCCACCGGTCGATTACCTGTTCGAGCGATGCAGACAGAAGGAGGATCTTCGCGAGGAACTCTTCTCGAGAGGATCGGGCTACCTGCTCTACCGGATCGTCGACGATGGATTCGACTACTGCTTCCCGATGCTCCGGAAAGTCGGCAACAAACTCGATGCATTGGAGGCGGAGATCTTCTCGGGGAGATCCGAGGAGATCGTCAGGGATCTCTCGAACGTCAAGCAGGAGATCATCAATTTCAGCACGGTGATCAGGCCCCAGCGGCCGGTTCTGACCGATCTTGAGAGAGTCAAACAGCGATATCTCGCCGCCGACCTCGATCTCGAGATCTACTTCGACGACATCGTCGACGCTCAGGAGCGGATCTGGGACATGCTGGAGAACTACAAGGAGGTCGTCGAGGCCCTCGAGGAGTCGAACGAGGCCGTGATCAGTCACAGGGTGAACGACATCCTAAGAGTGCTCACGTCGATCAGCGTGATCGTCCTCCCCTTGACCTTGCTGGCGAGTATCTGGGGGATGAACGTCGGGGTACCTGGACGTGGCGACGCGACGGCGTTCTGGGTCGTGATCGGTCTCATGCTCGGGCTGCTGGTCGGCATGGTCGCCTGGTTCCGTAAGCGCGGCTGGCTCTAGCCGGCCACGGCCGAGAGCGTCCTCCCCCCTACGATGCATCGATGGCCAATCATCGGATCTGGGCACCCTGGCGGCTGAAATACGTGAAGGACGCGAGCAAAGACAGCGATCAGGAGTGTGTCTTCTGCCAGGCGCCTCGGGAAGGCCGGGATCGCGAGATGCTGATCGTCCACCGAGGGCAGACCTGCTTCGTGATCCTGAACAAGTTCCCCTACACGAATGGCCACCTCATGGTTGCTCCCTACGACCACCTCGGGTCGCTCCAGGGCCTCCCCGATGAGACGATGGCCGAGATGATGGCTCTGACCCGCCGTGCGATGACCGCACTGGAGGAGGCCTACGGACCCCACGGCTTCAACGTCGGGATGAACCAGGGAAGAGCCGCGGGTGCCGGAGTCGAACACCACGTTCACATGCACGTGGTTCCCCGTTGGGGCGGCGACACCAATTTCATGCCGGTGCTCGGTGACACTCGGGTGATGCCGCAGACTCTCGATGAGAGTCTGGCCATGCTCGAGGGAAGGATCTGATCGAGATGGCCCCAGCCTCTGAGGCACTGCTTCCCAACGAGATCTTCAAGGCGTACGACCTGCGCGGACTCCACGGCGAGGAGATGGACGGGACGACGGCAGAGGCGATCGGAAACGCGTTCGTGCGCCTCCTTGCCGAACGAGAGGGAAAACCGGTGACGGAGGTGAGCGTCGGCCTTGGACGGGACATGCGGCTCACCGCACCCGAGATGGCAGGGCGATTCGCGGCGGGAGCGCAGAGCGCGGGCGCGAGGGTACTAGACGCCGGGGAGATTGCGACCGAGGTCCTCTACTTCCTGGTCGGATCGAGGAGCCTGGACGGCGGAGCAGCGATCACCGCCTCCCACAACCCGAAGGCCTACACCGGAGTCAAACTCGTCGGGAGGAACGCTCTGCCGTTATCCGGAGACAGCGGCATCCAACAGGTTCGGGACCTCGCGCAGTCCGGATCTCTCGAGGTGTCTGAGCGCGGGTCTGTCGAATCCGTCGATGTAATGCGCGACTACCGAGAGGCGATGGAGTCCTGGGTCGACCCGGGCAAGGTTTCGCCGATGAAGGTGGTGGTCGACGGCGGGAACGGTATGGCTGGCCCGACGGCAGGTCCGCTCCTGCAGAGCCTCCCGATAGAGCTGGTACCTCTCTACTTCGAGCCCAATGGCGAGTTCCCGGGTCATGAGCCCAATCCACTGCTGCCGGAGAACCGCGAGCTGATCTGCAGGACAGTGGTCGAGCAGAAGGCTGATCTGGGGATGGCATGGGACGGCGATGCGGACAGGTGTTTCTTCGTCGACGAAGAGGGCCGGTTCGTCGACGGGGACTTCCTGACCGCGCTACTCGCCCAGACCGTTCTCGAGCGCGACCCGGGCGCCGAGATCCTCTACGACGTACGCGCGAGCCGGGCGGTGCCCAACCTGGTCGAGGCAGCGGGCGGGACAGCCCGGATCAGTCGGGTCGGACACGCCTTCTTCAAGGCGTTGATGCGAGAGACGGGAGCGGCCTTCGGTGGAGAGGTCTCAGGCCACTACTACTTTCGCGACTTCTATTGCGCCGACTCGGGCACGATCCCGGCACTCCTGGTGTGCGAACTGCTGTCCGAGCGCGGCTCGTCGATGTCAGAGATCCTGGAGCCGCTGAGGAATCGGTACTTCATCTCGGGCGAGATCAACTCTGAGGTCGCCGACCCGAGCGGGAAGCTTCAGCAGATTCAGGAGGCGTTCGAGGACTCCGAGCTCTCGACTCTCGACGGAGTCTCGGTCGACTATCCGGACTGGCGCTTCAACCTGCGCGCCTCCAACACCGAGCCGCTCCTACGGCTGAATCTCGAATCGCTCGTCTCACCCGACGACATGATCGAAAAGCGCGACATGCTGCTCGGGATGATCCGCTCGTGAACTCCACTGGGGCGACAGGACCCAAGCCAGATGAGGGTCGCGGATGGGAGATGGCCGAGGAAGCAGGTCTGCACGTGCTTCAGATCCCCACTCCCTTCGCCGTCGGTCGGGTCAACTGCTACCTGATCGAAGACTCTCCCCTGACGCTGGTCGACGTCGGTCCGAACTCCGGCAAATCACTCGACGAGCTCGAGAGTGGACTCCGCGATCTGGGTCATGCGATCGAAGACCTCGATCTGATCATCGTCACTCACCAGCACATAGATCACATGGGGTTGTTAGAGATAGTCAGCCGTAGATCAGGTGCGGAGATCGCCGCGCTAGGGCTCCTGGCCCCGTACCTCGCACGATTCGAGGAAGACGCCGAGCTGGAAGATCAGCGAGCGACGGCGGTGATGGGGAAGAACGGAGTTCCCGAAGACGTTGCCACCGCGCTTCAGTCGGTCAGCCGCAGCTTCCGTGCGTGGGGCGGCAGCGCCACGGTGACCCGGTCTCTCGAAGACGGCGAGATGGTCGAACTCGGACAGCGACGCCTCGAGGTTCAGCATCGCCCGGGACACAGTCCGTCTGACACCTGCTTCTGGG
>JBJTBI010000195.1:0-3613 GCA_046091265.1 bacterium | reverse complement strand
CCCCTGTCCCGTAGTACGAAAACCCGGACGCCACGCGCCCAATTCAGACCGCCTCTCCAAACGGCTTTGTCAGATGAATTAACCCCTGACACTCAGAAGAGTAGCGCCTTGCGGGACTCACGGGCAGGTGTTCTACGATCGATTTTCATGCTCAGATCTCACACTGAAAACGAGCGGTTCTGCGATGTGGGTCGCGGAATCACGCTCTGCTACGAGGCATTCGGAGACAGCAGCAATCCACCTGCGCTACTGATCATGGGCCTCGCGACCCAGATGATCGGATGGAACGATAACTTCTGTACCGCCCTCGCGGACCGCGGCTTCTACGTCGTCCGCTTCGACAATCGCGACATCGGTCGCTCGACCCACATGCCGTATCGGGCGCCTGGCAACCTCCAGTTCCTCACCAAGCGATTCGACGAGTATCAATACACCCTCGCCCATATGGCCTAGGACACTTCCCGGCTCATCGAACGACTCGGGATGTCGCCCGCCCACGTGATCGGAACCTCGATGGGGGGAATGATCGCGCAGGAACTCGCGGTCAACCACACCGAGAACGTCCGTTCACTGACCTCGATCATGTCGACTACCGGCAGCAGCCGTCACGGGCAGCCGTCAGCGGCGATGTACAAGCAGCTGCTGAGTCGGCCCCCGCACAATCGCGATGAGTTCATCGAGAGAGCCGTAGAGTTCTTCGGGTCGGTGGGTTCGCCGGGATTCGAAGTCGACTCGGACTGGATCCGCGACCGGGCAGCTCGCAGCTACGACCGTGGCTACGACGTCACCAGCAGCGCAAGGCAGCTGGGGGCCGTCCTCAAGTCAGGAAACCGCATCGAGAGCCTCTCCCGAATTCAGGCCCCCACCCTCGTCATCCACGGTGATTCCGATCCCTTGATCGACGTGTCCGGTGGCTACGCGACCTCCGAGGCGATTCCAGGCGCGGAGCTGCTGGTCGTGGAGGGTATGGGACACGACTTCCCGAGAGACGCGTGGCCCCTGATCCTCGACCGGATCGCGGCACATGCACACGCAGCCGATCGAAGTCGCGAGACGGTCTCGGGGAAATCCACTTAGCAAGCGGAATTTCAGAGTCCGTAGGTGCCGGTTGATACGATGTTCGTTCCGCAGGTTTGACCCAGTGACCGCGGGCATAGATCACGACTTCGCGCAGTCACCACTCAAAAGGCAGCCTTCGCGAACGCAAGACCGACAGCGAAGGAGCAAAGGAACGAATGGCACCGACCAAGAGCAAGGCCAAGACCAAGAATACCGCCACTCCACGCAAGCCCGGCACCAAGCGCTCGCGAAGGTGGAGGTGCTCGAGTTGCGACATGTCGGTGAGCTTCGAGGCAGGCAAGGCGCCGAAGAGGCCTGACGGCTGGTCCAAGCGCGGCGGCAAGTGGCTGTGTCTGCGCTGCAGGCGCGAAGAGGTAATGGACAAGGCTGGACAGGGTCCTGAAGGATGGGCATCCCGTCGCCATGCCTTGATCGAGTTCGAGCTGCTGAGGGATCGTGAGGCGACCGAGATGGAGATCGCCAAGCGTGCAAGTTGCTCGACCGCGGTCGTGCGGAAAGTCCGAGCGGCGCTCCGTGAGGCGGGAAAGCTGCCCGAGAGCACCGCTTCACGCTCCTGAGAGCCATCCCCTTCGACTAGCGCGCTGTCCAGCCCCCGTCGACGATGAGGGTGTGTCCGGTTACGTAGCTGGATGCATCCGAGGCGAGGAAGACGAGGGCGCCGTCCAACTCGTCTTCGGCCCCCACTCTCCCGAGCGGAGTCCTCGACTCGACGAACTCCAACCCCGACTGAGAAGAGAGGTCGGTCTCGGTCATCTCGGAACGGAACCAGCCCGGAGCGATCGAGTTCACTCTGATCGACTCCGGTGCCCACCTCACCCCGAGCTCTCGTGTGAGATTCACCACCGCGCCTTTGGACGCCGTGTACGAGGGGCTGTCCGGTCCGTCGCCGGCGAGCAACCCGCTGATCGAGGAGATGAGGATCACCGAGCCACCCTCACCCCTCATCCTCCGGTAGGCGGACGCGGCACAGAGCCACACCCCGGTGGCGTTGACATCCATAACCCTCCGGAATGACTCCGCCGACTCGGGCTCATCGTAGTCCTGGGGTGCTATTCCTGCGCAGGCAACCATCACGTCGAGCGAGCCGAGTTCTTCGACGGCGATTTCGCAGATCGCCTCTACCGAGGATTCGTCGGTCACATCGCAGGAGGCCGCGATCGCCTCGCCACCCGAGGCAACGATCCTCTCCACCAGCTCGGAAAGTCGATCTTCGCGTCTGGCACCGACCACGACCTTGGCCCCGGCTGCCGCCAGAACTTGGGCAAATCGGGCTCCGAGACCGGAGGATGCCCCCACGACTACAGCCGTCTTGCCAGCGAGGGAGAAGATCTCGCCCGGATCCCCAGCCACCGTCAGGACTCCTTCTTTGGGGGCAGAGGGACGAAGGAGCTGGTCCGGCGAATGTAGTCCGCGTAGCCGGGTCGCCTCTCGGCGATATCCGACTCGAGTAGGGCTGCCCCTGAGACCCTGACCAGGAAGAGCGTCATCAGCGCCGGACCGACGAAGGTCCACCACGCTGCTCCTGCCCCTACGGCGACCAGCCAGAGAGACCACCAGACGACCGCGTCACCGAAGTAGTTGGGATGGCGCGTATAACGCCATAGCCCCCGATCCATCACCTTCCCCTTGCTGGAGGGATCACGCTTGAAGGCAGCGAGTTGGGCATCGCCGGTGGCCTCGAAGCCGATACCGATCACGAAACCCGCTACTCCGACCCAAGAAAGCATGGAAACGGCCTCGAGCTGAGCGGCCAGCGACTGCACCGGCAGTGAGACGAACCAGGCGATCCCAGCCTGGAGGCAGAAGACCCCGAACAGGGACCAGATCCAGAAGCTGGCAGGGCGCTTGGCTCGCATCGCCTGATAGCGCCGATCCTCACCGTGCCCGAGATTGCGCCAGGCCAGATAGCCAGAGAGCCTCAGACCCCAGATCGAGACGAGCGTCGCGATCAGGAGCGAAGCGTCGCTCTGCTCCCCCGCCACATACACCGCCCATGCGATCGCGACGAAGACGAGGCCCCAGGCGATATCCGCAAGTGAGGCATCGCGGGCGGGCAGGCTGATGAGCCAGGTCACGACCATGACTCCGAGCGCAGCGATTGCTCCGGCGAGGAAGACGTTCATGCTCGGAACACTATTCGGGCGCCTGCGCCGACGATGCCACCACCGAGGCCGAGGCGCAAGTGGCGACTGCAAGGGGCAGGTCCCGTTCGGCTACTCCGCTCAAGTCCGTCGAGTCGAGGTCCAATTCGAGCCACGGAGCCGACTCCGGATCGAGTCCGAGAATGCGTCTGCCGTTCATGACCATCTCGGCCCAGAGATCCCCGCTGTCCGCGAGCGGACCGAAACGACTCTCCGAGGCACGCCGGGCCAGCGTCTCGAACTCCCTGCACTCTTCGAATGGATCGATCCGGACCTGCGAATCCGACCCGAGGGCGATCGGAATCCCGAGTTCGCGATAGCGGTCGGAGGGTGGAAACCCGTCGCCGAGGCTTCCTTCGGTGGTTGGGCACCCGACGACCGTTGCGCCTGAG
>JBJTBI010000194.1:0-6923 GCA_046091265.1 bacterium | reverse complement strand
GTGCGTCCCTGCAGGGCGCGCTTCTCGAGCTGGGTAGATCCCTCGAGGGGCCACCGGCCAAGGAGTTCGCTCGCGTCCGGGTTGATCTCGGTCTAGGTCTGAGTTCACGCGAATCGCTCGATGGCCTCTCCCGGAGGGTGGGATCGGAGCGGGTCGATGCGCTGGTGACGATGCTGACTGCGGGCACTAGGAGCGGGGGGGACCTGGTCGTCCTGCTCCGGCGCTTCGGCGAAGCTGACCGGAGCAGGAGGCGGGCCCTTCGAGATGCGAGTTCCGCGACAGCTCAGGCCCGCTATACGGGCATGCTCGTGGTTGCGATGCCTGCTGGAGCGGCGCTCTTCGCAGAGGTCGTCAGCCCGGGATTCTTCGCGGGGATACTCACCGATACGGCGTCGACCATGATGCTCGCGTTGGCAGGATTGCTCCAACTGATAGGCCTGGTTGCGGTGAAGCATCTCGGTCGGGCGGTCGAGAGATGATCCTGCTCCTCTGCGGACTCACGATCCTGCTGGCCGGGCTCGGCTCTTACGATCTGATCCGCGGTCACGGAGCATGGTTCCTATCGATATCCAGTCGCCTCGCGGACCTGCAGGTACCGTGGCCAGACGGGAGGAGGAGGGCGCTGTCAGAGGTCTTCGACTCGCTCGGCACCGAACACCGACTACAGAGGTCAGGGCTCGGTCACCGGATGGAGACCTCGCACTTGATGGCCTTCAAGGGCGCCTCTCTCCTGATCGGCGTGGCGCTATGTGTCGGGCTGATCTCCGGGCTAGGTGGCGGGCGTGCGACAATCGCGCTCTATCTGGCGCTTCCGTTCGTCTTCTACTTCGGTCCGGATGCAGCGCTGGAGTGGTACGGGCGTCGGCGTGTACGGGTCATCGAGCGCTTACTGTCCGACGCACTGGACCTCGCGGCCAATGGAATCAGCGGTGGCGAGGAACCACTTCGCGCACTCTCCGGAGCTTCGCCCTCCGACGGACCTCTGGGCTTGGAGCTGGCCGCCCTGTCGGAAGAGCGCAGGTACGGGTCGACCCGGAGTGAGGCTCTGTCGGGATTGAGATCCAGAGTCCCGAGCCAGGAGGTGACGGTGTTGGCCGCAGCGATCGAGCGCTCCGCGCGGTTCGGGTCGCCCCTCGGAGAGCGATTTCGCCAGCAGGCCGAAGACCTCAGGCACGATCAGAGACGGTTGATCTCTGAACGAGCCGCGCGTTCCTCACCCAGGATCCAGCTCGTGGTGGCCCTGTTGCTGGTCCCCTCCGTCCTGCTGATGATCGCCGCTGGCCTCTCGTCCAATTTGGGCTCGTTCACGTCGGGCCTCTGATCACAGAGGTGCTCCCGGCTCATCGTGGTGTCGGCTTCGGCGCCCTCCTCGATTCCTGACGAAGCATCGCCGAGATCGTTCCCAGCGCCGCGAGGGTCACGAGGAGGCCCGTGACGGCCGAGAACGAGCTCTCGGCGAAGATGAACGGGTAAGTGATGAAGATCATCACCTGAAGGGCGAGGCGGAATTGACGGTAGGCCTTGGCTCGGTGCCCACGCAGGAGTGGGATCAGCCCTGCGATCCCGATCGCGCTCGATGTCGCACTCGAGATCAGTGGGATGAGGTTTCCTACCTTGAGGCTTCCGAGGCCGTCTGCACGGTAGCCAGGTGGCGCCAGAGAGTCCGAACCGCTCGAGAAGAAGACCAGAGCCACGATTCCGGCTGCCGTGATCAGAACAGAGAGTATTACCGCACCGGTCATGACGATCTGGAACCAGCGGGTCTGCACCCAGTCCTCGTATGTGCGCTGCATCCAGATGACGAGACGCTCCAGCCTTCCAGGCGTCTCCTCTCCGTCGGGTCTGGTTCGCTCGATGGAATCGAGCAGTTCGCTCGCCTGGTCGCTCGAGCGGATCGGCTCCAGCAGAGCGATAGCCATCCGGCGTTCGTCGGGGCTCATGCCGTCGATGAATCTCTCGCTGGCCAAGCTCGCAGCGTTCGCAAGGCGCTCACGCTCCCCCATCCGTCGTGCGCCCGTCCATTTCGAGATCAGGAATAGCGCGATGAAGACCACGTAGATGATCGCTGCGGTGGGTTGGAAGAAGTAGTCGTTGTCGGCGGTGACGAACTTTCCGACTTCGTCGATGAAGAACCCGAATCCGATACCTCCGAGGATCGCCGCGGGTGCGATCAGGCGGCGGCCGATGTAGGAAGCCAGCATCCAGATTGCGGCGACCATGAACACGCCCCCCCACAGCAGGTGGGCGATGTGCAATTCGCCCGGAGACAGAGACGGATAGTTGGTTATCCACAGCTGCAGGCGGATTACGATCACCGTCGTCACCGCAGCGATCAGGAACAGATCCTGTCGCCGTCCGATATCGAAGCTGCGTACGGCTCGGCCGGTTTTCGCTCGGATCGGGCGACTCACCGACCTCAAACTACGGCCGAGGGCGGATTGCACGCCTTCGCTCTACGCCCTCTCGATCCAGTTCGAGGCCGGCACTGCAAACCGCCTTGCAGTTCCGGGGATCTGGATGACGGGCTCCAACCGGGGGCTGAACCGCGCTAACCGCTTGAAACCGTCGATTCCCGGCCTTTTCGAGGTGTCGTCCGTTTACGTCCGGTGGATCAGATGCAATGCACGTGTTGCGAAGTGGGGCTAAGTGGGTTAGCGTGTCGCTCCTGAAGTTGGTCAACAGGGCCGGGGAGATGAGGTTCCTCCCACCTCACCTCTCCGGCCCGCTCCGAATCCTCCAGCAGCAGTTCGGGGTGGCCAGCTCGGGCCAAGGGAGCAGGAACCCAATCCGATATGTCTTTTCGCGGTCAATTCGAACACAGCCTCGATGCCAAGGACCGACTCACGGTCCCCTCACGCTTCCGTGCAGCGCTGGCTGATGGAGTAGTTCTCGCAAAAGGACTCCACCCCTCCGTGTGGGTCTTCTCGCCCGAGGGCTACGACCGGTTCACGCAGCGGTTTCTGGGCACGACCAACCCTCTGGGCCAGAAAGGGCGGAAGATGCGCGTGTACTTCGCGGGCAACTCCTTCGACGAGACGATCGATTCCGCAGGGCGGGTCAAGATACCCAGGAAGCTCATGGCCCACGCCTCCTTGAGCGAGGGTCCCTGCGCAGTCGTAGGCGCGGATGAGTGGTTCGAGATCTGGACCCCGGATGCCTGGGGTGCGTACGAGAAGGACCTCGATGCAGAGATTGCCGATGTGGCGGAGAACCTCGCAGAGGCGGGGGAGTAGGAAATGGCTACCGCGACACACAGAATTCCCGGCTCGGCGTCGAATATTGCCTACGTGCCCGCTGATCACGAACCCGTGCTGTTGGCCGAGTTGCTCGAGGTGCTCGATCTCCGCGAGGGGCAGACCGTGCTCGACTGCACCTTCGGAGCGGGCGGCCACGCCCGAGCGGTGGCCGAGATCCTGGGGGCGGGCGGAGAACTCATCTGCGTGGACCGTGATCCGAGCACCCGCGAGCGCTGGGCGGATTTCGCCGAGCCCGCGCCCTGCAGGACTCGTGAGCTGCAGGCGAACTTCGTCTCAGCCCTCGAAGGGTTGCGAGGAGAGGGAGTCCGCCCCGACTCGATCTACATGGACCTCGGTATGAGCTCGATGCAGGTGGATGCCTGGGATCGCGGATTCTCCTATGCCTACGACGCGCCGCTCGACATGCGGATGGACCCCTCGCAGGAGATGTCTGCCCTGACCGTGTGCAACGAGTGGCCGCAGCAGAAGATTGCACGCTGTCTCAGCGAATACGGTGAAGAGCGTCGTGCAGGCGCGATCGCCCGCGAGATCGTCGCACGCAGGCCGCTTTCCACCACGTCGGAGCTCGTCGCCGCCGTGAAAGCGGCTATCCCACCGGCGGAGCGGTTCGGTCGCGGAAACCCAGCCAAGCGGACCTTCCAGGCGGTGAGGATCGCGGTCAACGCCGAGATCGAGTCCCTCGATCTGGCCCTGCCCCTCGCCTGGGAGCGACTGCCGGTTGGAGGGCGCCTCGCCGTGATCAGCTTCCCGTCGCTCGAAGACCGCCCGGTCAAGCGTTTCCTCGCAGATCGGGCAAAAGGATGCGTCTGTCCGCCGGAGATCCCCGTTTGCGTATGCGGGCGCGAGCCCGAAGCGGAACTGATCACCCGTCGAGCTATCGCGCCGACGCCCGAAGAGGTTGATCGCAATCCTCGTTCTGCATCGGCGCATCTCCGCTGTGGGCTCAAGCTCAGGTTCGCCGACCCAACGGAGGTCGGAGCCTGATGCCCGCTGGAGCCTCCGCAGCGCGCACCGCACCCGTGCGTCACAAGGTCCAGGTGCGGACCCGTCGTTCGGTTTCCTCGCGTACTCCGGACGCACGACGGGCTGCTGCCGCACGACGGGCTGAGGCCCGGACCTCCCCCAGACGGACGACCCCGGCGGGGCGCTCGCGGCCCTCGTCGAATGCATCGGCGGTCGCGGGAGTGGCATCCCTACCCGGAGCAGCGGTTCGAAGCGCGGTCGCGGTGAAAGACATATCCGAGTCCTCGATGATCAAGAGGATGACCCGAGGCAGGGCCTGGGTGGCCGTGCTGACCACGTTGCTGGCCGGAATAGTCGCGTTGAACGTCTACAGCGTCAGCCTGAACGTGAAGGCCAGTGCCACAGCTACCGCCATCGATCGACTGGAGCGCGAGAACTCGGCATTCCGCGGTGAGATCGCCGAGAGTCTCTCGAGCGATCAAGTCGAGGCCGCAGCTCCGTCTCTGGGGATGATCGTGCTGGACCCGACCGAGGTTCGATATCTGAACACGAGTCCAGACGACGCAGAACAGGCGGCACGCAACCTCGGATACACGCGCTAGGAGGCTTCCTCTGTGCAAGCGATCAATCGGAGAGTCGGGCTGTTGTTCGGGGTATTCGCCTTGGTCCTGGTCGCAGCTCTGCTCCGAGCCGGTTGGTTGCAGGTGGTGAAGAGCGGGGAGCTGCAGGCGCAGGCTCGTGAGCAACAGGTCGCGGAGGTCGAGGTTCCCGGCCTAAGGGGTCGTGTCCTCGACCGCAGAGGTCGCCCTCTGGCGTTGAGCGAGGATGCGGTCGACGTCGTCGCCACTCCGTACCAGATCAAGGATCCCGCGATGACGGCCGCCCGTCTCTCGCCCTATCTCGATGAGTCACCGACCGAGATATCCGAAGCGATCTCGGATCCCGAATCGGGCTTCGCCTACGTCTCCCAGGGGGCGAGCCTGTTCGATGGGAACGAGATCCAAGGCCTCGACCTTCCGGGGATCACCACGTTGCCGACCAGCCGCCGCGTCTATCCGCAGGGGGCCGTTGCCGCGCACGTGATCGGAGCGGTTGGCAGTGAGAATCAAGGACTGACCGGCCTCGAGGCCGGTCAGCAGGCGGTGCTCGGAGCTACCGACGGGAGCCAAGAGATCGTCTACGACGCTCGCGGATACCCCCTGCGATTCGAGACCTCGAAGGAAGCTTCGATGGGCGCCGACATCCAACTGACGCTCGATTCCTCGATCCAGGCCAAGGCCGAGACAGCGGTCGCAGCGGTGGGCCAACGCTACGCAGCCAAGAGCGCCGCAGCCGTCGTGATGAATCCGAATACCGGAGACGTGCTTGCGATGGCGAGTTGGCCCGGCTTCGATCCGAAGGACCTCTCCAAGGCAACGAACGAGGACCTGCTCAATCGCCCGACCGGCTACACCTATGAGCCGGGATCGACCTTCAAGGCCTTCACGGTCGCCGGCGCACTGGAGGATGGCGTTGTCAGCCCCTCGTCCTCGTTCACCCTCGCCCCGAAGATCAAGGTCTACGACCGTGTCATCGGCGAGTCCCACCCGCGCCCAACCATGACCATGTCGGTGAGCGAGATCCTCGCTCAGTCCTCGAACGTCGGCGCGGTGACCATCGGCCTCGAGCAAGGTGCAGACCGCTTCTCACAGTGGGTCGACCGCTTCGGGTTCGGAAGACAGACCGGCATCGAGTTCCCCGCCGAGGAGCGAGGAATCGTCCCTGCGCGGGACGAGTACTCGGGATCCTCCATGGGCAACCTGCCGATCGGCCAGGGCCTCTCGGTCACGCCGATCCAGATGGCGAGTGCGTACTCCGCCATCGCCAACGGTGGGAGGCTCCTCTCTCCGAGATTGGTCGAATCTGTCGACGGCAGTCCGACCACTCCGGCGCGCAAACCGGAGCGGATCATCAGCGAATCCACGGCTGCAAGCGTCCGGGAGATGCTCAAGGGTGTGGTCGAGGCAGGAGGTACGGCTGCTGAGGTTTCCGTTCCCAACTACACGCTCGCTGGCAAGACCGGTACAGCCGAGAAGGCAGAGGACGGTGGCTACTCGGAGACCCGCTACGTTGCCTCCTTCGTCGGCTTCGCTCCCGCCGACAACCCCCAGCTGGTGATCGTTGTTCTGGTCGACGAACCCAAGTACGAGACCTCCGGCGGCAAGGTGGCCGCTCCGGTGGTGGCTGACATCGCCTCGTTCGCGTTGCCTTATCTCGGAATCGCCCCGGGCTAGGCGCAGGACGGGCGGTTCTCCGCCAGATGCCTGAAATAGCTCCATGCCCGCTCCTAGAATCGACTCAATGCAACTGAACGAGCTCCTGCGTGCGGTCGATTCCGACTCGCACCTCAGCGGAGAGGGCGCAGTGGAGATCTCGTCGCTCGCCTACGACAGCCGCCGGGTAGAGCCCGGCGCGCTCTTCTTCTGTGTACCCGGAGTGGGCGAGACCGATGGTCACGAGTTCGCCGCCGATGCGGTGGAGGCTGGTGCGGTTGCATTGGTGGTCGAGCGGGAACTCGAACTGCCCGTCCCGCAGGCGGTGGTCGGCGACTCGCGGTCGATGATGGCGCCGATCGCATCGCGTTTCTTCGGAGACCCCACCGCCGAGATGGTCGTGGTGGGGATCACGGGTACCAACGGGAAGACCACAACCTCGTTCCTGGTC
>JBJTBI010000193.1:0-20207 GCA_046091265.1 bacterium | reverse complement strand
CCCTTAAGGCAGTAGCCGCAACCGGCGAGACGCAGAGGTGTGTCGCGACTCTCGTTGGTCTGCTCCACTCCACTCCGAAGGTCGATCACGGTGCCGATCCTCAGCGGATGGTCCACCCGCGAGAGGATCTCGCGCCGGTAGGCGTAGGTGATCGCTATCTGCTCCTCAGGAACGGTGCTCTCGTTCAGCCACCAGACGATCGTGCCGAGGTTCAGCGGTTCTCCCGGTTGGGTCACGATCTGTGCTCTAGCCACCAAGGCCACCGCGAGCACGATGATCGTCCCCGTCACGACCCTGAAGGACCTGTACGGCCCGATCATCCGCTTCGAGGAGGAGTTCTCCCGCAACCATCCGGCGAGGGCGACCCCCCCGGCGATGCACGTGAGGGCGCTGATCACCAAGAGCTGGCGGAAGTCGAGCTGGTTGGAGACGGCGATGATCGCGGGCGGAACCATGCCGAGACCCGCCAGCATCACCAGCCGGGACTGGGCTCGTCCCTTCTCTCGCATCACGAACCAGACCCAGGCAGCCGCCAGCACGGCGAAGCTCAAGACCTCTTCCACACCGATTCCGAAGCGCTCGGTCGATCTGCTGGCCACCCGGCCGATCTGGTCGAACGGGAACACGACCGCGCTGTCGACCCAGACCAGTACCCACCACCAGAAGGCGGTGACGAAGATCGCGCCGATGAACTGCATCAGGATCCTGCGGATCTCGCGCACGGGCAGGGTTCCCAACCACGCGAGCGGCATGAGCGCAGCCAGCGCAACCGTCTCCTTGGTCAGGATGCAGAGCCCGAAGACCACGCCCGCGCCGACGACTCTCGCTGGTGTCGGAGTCATCAGCAGGAGGATCGTGGCGACGATCATGCCGAGCTGCGGCTGGTCGATCAGGACTTCGAGGAATCCGCTCCAGACGAATGGAACTGCCGCGAGCGCTGCCGAGGTGCAGAGGGCGGCCCTGTCACCGCCGAGCAGTTGGGCGACCCGGACCGCGCCGAGGAGTGATGCGAGGAAGAAGATCGCGAATGCGAGCTTCGGTCCGGTGAAGGGATCGGTACCGCCCAGGTTGCTCGCGACCGCGATCAAGATCGGTCCCACCGGGCCGTGGGGGTGGAAGAGCTCCCCGTCCGGCGCTGTCAGTCCATGCCCGGTGAGCAGAGAGTTGCCCGCGTACAGGTAAGCCCCGGCATCGGAGAAGACCGGGCCGTCCAACCCCTCTACCGCCAACCTGACGGCCCAGATCAGAGCGATCAGGCCGTAGGCGGCAAGGGCCAGAGGGGATGCCTCGATTCGTGTTCGGTTCGTCTCGGTCATTGGTCTGTGTCGGAGATGGTTCCGTCGGAGCGGGACGGATGAAACGGTCATTCCTGCGCTCACGCCTGCCTGCTGCTATCTTGCGAGACCGCTTGTGCCTGAAGACGCGCTGCGTCGCCGGGCAAAGGTAAACGACTCGTTCGACGATGGAGGACGGCTCAGGATAAAAGCGCTTTTCGGGTACCGATCGGAATTCCTATCTCGGGCCCGTTCAGGGCCTTTTTCTTGCTCGAAACCACGCGCGACCAAGTCGACCCAGACCACCGACCAGAACAGAGGCAACGAGGATGGCACGCAGCTTTTCGCTCGAGAACACCAGGAACATCGGGATCATGGCCCACATCGACGCGGGCAAGACCACGACGACCGAACGCATCCTCTACTACACCGGACGCACCCACAAGATGGGTGAGGTTCACGAAGGCGCTGCCGTCATGGACTGGATGGAGCAGGAGCAGGAGCGCGGGATCACCATCACCTCGGCCGCGACCGCTTGCGAGTGGAAGGACCACCGAATCAACATCATCGACACTCCCGGTCACGTCGACTTCACGGTCGAGGTGGAGAGGAGCCTCCGGGTCCTCGACGGCGCGATCGCCGTTTTCGACTCGGTTGCCGGCGTCGAGCCGCAGTCCGAGACCGTCTGGCGCCAGGCCGACAAGTATCAGGTTCCGCGAATTGCCTACATCAACAAGATGGATCGCACGGGCGCGGATTTCGTAGCGGCAGTGGAGACGATCAGGGACCGACTGGGAGCCAACGCCATCCCGATCCAGCTTCCGATCGGTCAGGAGGCAGAGCTCCAGGGCGTAGTCGATCTGGTCGCGAACAAGGCGCTCGTATGGAAGGACGATCTGGGCACCGAGTTCGAGGTCGAAGAGGTCCCCGCCGACATGGCCGATGCCGTCGCTGCGGCCCGCACCGAGATGATCGAAGCCTGTGCCGACTACGACGACGCGATGATGGAGGCCTACCTCAACGACGAGGAGATCCCCGAGGAACAGATCATCGCCGCGCTGCACAAGGCGACCCTCGACATCACCGTCACCCCGGTCCTCTGTGGATCCTCGTTCAAGAACAAGGGTGTCCAGCCGTTGCTCGACGCCATCGTCTCGCTTCTCCCGTCTCCTCTTGAGGTGCCTCCGGTCGAAGGTATGGAACCGGCCAAGAAGGGTGAGGATGAGGGCACCGAAGCCACCCGACCGGCCGAGGACGACGCGCCCTTCTCTGCGCTCGCCTTCAAGGTGATGAGCGACCCTTACGTCGGCAAGTTGACCTACTTCCGCGTCTACTCCGGAAAGCTCCAGGCTGGCGGTCGGGTCCTCAATGCCAGCACCGGCAAGACCGAGCGGATCGGCCGGCTCCTGCTCATGCACGCGAACACACGTGAGGAGATCGAGGAGTGCTACGCGGGCGACATCCTCGCTGGAGTGGGTCTCAAGGCCACCGGCACCGGCGACACCCTGTGCGCCCCGGACGCGCCGATCGTGCTCGAGCAGATCGAGTTCCCCGATCCCGTGATCGCGGTTGCTATCGAGCCGAAGACCAAGTCCGACCAGGAGAAGCTCGGAGAGAGCCTCGCCCGTCTCGCGGAGGAGGATCCGACCTTCCAGATCGAGAGCGACGAGGAGACCGGCCAGACCGTGATCCACGGAATGGGCGAGCTCCACCTCGAGGTGATCGTGGATAGCCTGCTTCGAGAGTTCAACGTCGACGCAAACGTCGGCAAGCCGCAGGTCGCATATCGGGAGACGATCCGCGATGCCGCCAACAAGGTCGAGGGCAAGTTCGTCCGTCAGACCGGTGGCCGTGGTCAGTACGGACATGTGGTGATCAACATTGCGCCCGAACCCGGCGAGGGCTTCAGTTTCGACAACAAGATCAAGGGTGGATCGATCCCGAGCGAGTACATCCCGGCCGTCGCGCAGGGAATAGAAGAGGCGCTCGGCTCCGGCGTGAAGGCTGGCTACCCGATGGTCGATGTGAAGGTCGAGCTGATCGACGGCTCCTTTCACGATGTCGACTCCTCGGAAATGGCCTTCAAGATCGCCGGATCGATGGCCCTGCAAGAAGCCGCCCGCAAGGCGAAGCCGGTGCTCCTCGAACCCGTGATGGCGGTCGAGGTCGTGACCCCCGAGGACTTCCTGGGCGACGTGATCGGGGACCTCTCCCGCCGTCGCGGCAAGGTCCAAGGGCAGGATCAGCGCGGGAACGCGCTTGCAGTGCAGGCTTTCGTGCCCCTTGGGGAGATGTTCGGATACGCGACCGACCTGCGGTCTTCGACCCAGGGCCGCGCCACCTACACGATGCAGTTCGAGCGCTACGAGGAGGTTCCGAGCAACATCGCCGAGGAAATCGTGGAATCCAGATCCGGGGAACCGGTCGGGACGGGGTCGTGAGCGTGCCTGATTGCGCCTGTGTGTCTATATTTCCACGCGTCGGTCAGTAACCGAACCATTCCCGGCGAGCCGGGGATTTTCCGGTCGCTGCGGCTGATTCACCTGTAAACGACTTCGCAAATACCGAAGAAAAGAAAGAAGGAGCGAGATGTCCAAGGAGAAGTTCGATCGCGACAAGCCCCACGTGAATGTGGGAACCATCGGCCACGTCGACCACGGGAAGACGACCCTTACGGCCGCCATCACGAAGACGCTCGCCGAGAAGGGCGGCACCGAGGTGAAGTCGTTCGAGGAGATCGACAACGCGCCGGAGGAGAAGGAGCGAGGCATCACCATCGCGACCTCTCACGTCGAGTACGAGACGGACAACCGTCACTACGCGCACGTCGACTGCCCCGGTCACGCCGACTACGTCAAGAACATGATCACGGGTGCAGCCCAGATGGACGGTGCGATCCTGGTCGTGTCAGCCCCGGACGGCCCGATGCCCCAGACGCGTGAGCACATCCTGCTCGCTCGTCAGGTCAACCTGCCTTCGGTCGTCGTGTTCCTCAACAAGGTCGACATGGTAGATGACGAGGAGCTGCTCGAGTTGGTCGAGGAAGAGGTCCGCGACCTGCTCAACGAGTACGACTTTCCGGGCTCCGACGTGCCGATCATCAAGGGTTCGGCTCTGAAGGCGCTCGAGGGTGACGCGGATGCACAGGCATCGATCCTCGAGTTGGCTCAGGCTCTCGATGACTACATCCCGCAGCCGGAGCGTGAGCTCGACAAGCCGTTCCAGATGCCGGTCGAGGATGTGTTCTCGATCACCGGTCGTGGCACCGTGGCCACCGGTCGTATCGAGCAGGGCATCGTGCACACCGACGACAAGATCGAGATCGTGGGAATCAAGGACACGACCGAGACCGTCGTCACCGGTGTGGAGATGTTCCGCAAGTTGCTCGACGAGGGTCAGGCCGGCGACAACGTCGGCTGCCTGCTCCGAGGAGTCGATCGCGAGGACATCGAGCGCGGCCAGGTTCTCTGCGCGCCGGGTTCGATCACCCCGCACACCAAGTTCAAGGCCGAGGTCTACTGCCTCAAGAAGGAAGAAGGCGGACGCCACACGCCGTTCACCAACGGGTACCGGCCGCAGTTCTACTTCCGGACCACCGACGTGCCCGGAGTGGTGACTCTCCCCGAGGGCCGCGAGTTCGTGGCGCCTGGCGAGAACGCCGAGATGGAGGTCGAGCTGATACAGCCGATCGCCATGGACGCGGGTCTCCGCTTCGCAATTCGCGAAGGCGGCCGTACCGTCGGATCCGGCGTGGTGACAGAAGTCATCGAGTAGCACCGAAGGGCTCCACTCCAGGTGGAGCCCTTCACACATTGCCGCCCCGGCAGCCGGCGGGGTAAGGCGGAAAAGGACATAAGGAATTCGACCGGGGCGCTTCGGCGCCCCCGTCGCACGAAAAGGAAGAGAAAAAAACAGGAGCGCGTCGAGGTCAATGGCCTCACTCACATCGGGAAAAATCAGGATCAGGCTCAAGGCGTACGACCACGACGCCATAGATCGGGCTGCCCAGGAGATCGTCACGACCGCCGAGAGGACCGGCGCATCGGTCTCCGGGCCCGTACCCCTGCCCACCGAGAAGAACGTCTACTGCGTGATCCGCTCTCCCTTCAAGGACAAGGACTCTCGGGAGCACTTCGAGATCCGTACCCACAAGCGACTGATCGATATCCATCAACCCACCCCCAAGACGGTCGATGAGCTGCAGAGGATGGAGACACTCCCCGCAGGAGTAGACGTGGAGATCAGGCTCTGATGGCGGCGATCATCGGACGCAAGCTCGGTATGACCCAGATCTTCGACGCTGAGGACGGGACTTCGACACCGGTCACGGTGATCGAGGCACAGCCCTGCGTCGTCACCGCGATCCGCAACGCTGAGCGTGACGGCTATGACGCTATACAGCTCGCCGGGATCGAGACCGCCGAACGCAAGCTGACCAAGGCCGAGTTGGGCCACCTCAAGAAGTCTGACGCTCCCCCGATGCGCAAGTTGGTCGAGTTCCGCGACGCGGAGATCACCACTGGTTCCCCCTCGGCCGAGTCGGAGGCCGAGGAGAGCGCGCCCGAGGAGAACTCCGAAGGCGAGGGTGGCGGAGATGGCTCGGAGAAGACCGAAGAGGCTGCCGGGACCGCACCGGAGCAGGACGGGGAGTCCGGCGGCGGTCCGAAGCTCGGCGACAAGGTCACGGTCGGTTCCTTCGAGCAGGGAGAGAAGGTCAAGGTCTCTGCGATCTCGATCGGTAAGGGATTCCAGGGAACGATCAAGCGCCACAACTTCGGCCGCGGTCCCGTCTCGCACGGCTCGCACAATGTCCGCGCGCCCGGCTCGATCGGCGCCAGCGCCGACCCCGCCCGTGTTTTCAGAGGACAGAAGATGCCCGGACGCATGGGTGGCAAGAGGGTCACCCAGAGGGGCTCGACGGTCTTCCGGGTCGATGCGGACCGCAACCTGCTGTTGCTGGTCGGCTCGGTTCCCGGGCCCCGCAACGCAACCGTGGAGGTGGTCAGCGATGGCTGATGCCACCAAGGCACCGGTTCTCGGCGGCAGTGGCCACGAGGCACTTCCGGCAGACCTGTTCAGCGAGCCGTTCCACGAGTCGTTGGTACACCAGACCGCCCGGGCGGATCTCGCTGCCCGCCGACGCGGCACCCATTCCTCGCTCACCCGCGGAGAGGTTTCGATGACGACCGCCAAGGCCTGGCGCCAGAAGGGAACCGGTCGCGCCCGCGTCGGCGCTCTGAGCGTTCCCCATCGCTACGGCGGAGGCGCCGCATTCGGACCCAAGCCGCGCTCCTATGTATTCAAGGTCAACCGCCGCGAGCGCCGTCGTGCCCTTCGTTCGGCCCTCTCGGTTCATGCTCAGAGGGATTCCGTGGCGGTCCTCGAGATTTCCGGCTTCTCAGAGCCCTCCACGAAGAAGGCTGCTCAGGATCTCGCCAAGTGGGGCGCCGAGACGCCGCTGCTCGTGATCGTCGGTCCGGATGAGGAGAACGTTGCCAAGAGCTTTCGCAACATCGACCGGGTCACGGTCGCCCAGGCATCGTCTGCCGGCGTGGCCGATGTGATCGGAGCCGCATCGATCGCGATCACCAAGTCCGCTCTGGAAGTGCTCGCTGAGCGCTCCGGTGAGGTCTCGCGCACCGGGTCGGGCAAGGCCGAGCAGAAGGCACCCGAGTCCGAGGCTGCTCCCGCCAAGGCCGAGAGCGAGGCTGTCTGATGGATGCGACCCAGATCATCATCCGGCCGGTCGTCTCCGAGAAGAGTTATGCCCTGATGGCTGTGGGTAAGTACACGTTCCGGGTCAACGACCGTGCACACAAACATCAGATTGCCGATGCGGTCGAGGACCTCTTCGACGTCAAGGTCGATGCGGTTCGGACCTCGAAGGTGAGGGCCAAGCCCAAGCGCCGTGGCCTCCACTACGGGCGTTCACGGTCCTGGAAGAAGGCGGTCGTCCAACTCGCCCCGGGCGAGCGGATCGAGTTCTTCGAAGGCGCGGCAGTGGAGGGCTGATGGCACTCCGTAAGACGAAACCGACCAGCCCGGGTCGTCGCTTCAGTACCTACCAGATCCGGGAGGAACTGACCCCCGACACCGAGCCGACCAAACCACTGCTCGAGGGCAAGAAGCGCACTGGTGGCCGCAACTTAAACGGCCGCATCACCTCACGCCACCGCGGAGGAGGCGCAAAGCGCAAGTACAGGGTGATCGACTTCAAGCGCCTGAAGGACGGGATTCCCGCCCGCGTGGCGAGCATCGAGTACGACCCGAACCGGACCACCTACATCGCTCTGCTCGTCTACGCCGACGGAGAGAAGAACTACATCTTGAGCCCACAGGGAATCAAGGTCGGCGACACGGTCAGCTCTGGTGAGGGTGCGGACATCAAGCCCGGCAACGCCCTTCCCCTCTCGGCGATCCCCACTGGAACGGTGGTTCACAACGTCGAGATGACCGCTGGCCAAGGTGGAAAGCTCGGCCGTGCGGCCGGTACGGCGATTCAGGTAGTGGCCAAGGAGGGCGACATGGTGACCCTCAGGCTGCCCTCGTCCGAGATGCGCATGGTCCGCCGCGAGTGCCGCGCGACGATCGGCAGCCTCTCCAACTCCGAGCATCAGAACGTCACCATCGGCAAGGCCGGACGCAACCGCCACAAGGGCCGTCGCCCGCAGAGCCGCGGCGTGGCGATGAATCCGGTCGATCACCCGCACGGCGGCGGGGAAGCTCACAAGACCCCCGGTGGACATCCGGTCACGCCTTGGGGAAAGCCCACGCTCGGCTACCGGACCCGCAAGAAGGGCAAGGCATCCGACAAGATGATCGTGCGCGGTCGCAAGCGAGGGAAGAAGTAGACCATGGGACGCTCGACCAAGAAAGGCCCGGGGGCCGAGGAGAGACTGCTGAAGCGGGTCGCTGCGATGAACGAGTCAGGCGACAAGACGATGATCAAGACCTGGTCACGCAAGTCGACGGTGTTCCCGGAGATGGTCGGTCACACGATCGCCGTCCACGATGGCCGCAAGCACGTACCGGTCTTCATCTCGGAGTCGATGGTCGGGCACAAGCTCGGCGAGTTCGCCCCGACTAGGACCTTCCGTGCCCATTCCGGAATCGGGAGCAAGGAAGAGTAGTCATGGCTGACGAAAAGAAGAAGACCTCAGACAAGCCTGCAGCCAAGAAGCCTGCAGCCAAGAAGCCTGCAGCCAAGAAGCCTGCAGCCGCCAAGAAGCCTGCAGCCGCCAAGAAGCCTGCAGCCAAGAAGCCTGCACCCGCCAAGAAGCCTGCACCCGCCAAGAAGCCTGCGGCCACCAAGAAGGAATCAGCCGAGACCCAGAAGAAGCAGGCGCCGGTCGAGTCTCCGGTGGCTCGGGCCAAGGCTAGCTACGTGCGGATCGCTCCTCGAAAGGCCCGTCTGGTCGCCGATCAGGTGCGCGGAATGCCGGTTCCGGAGGCGATCGCGTTGCTCAGGTTCTCTCCGCGCAGCGCCGCTCAGGACATCGCGAAGTTGGTCAATTCCGCCGCGTCGAACGCCGAGCACAACCATGATCTGGTGGCGGACGATCTGCGCATCACCGAGATCACGGTCGATGAGGGTCCAACCCTCCGCCGCTACCGCCCGAGAGCCCTCGGCCGGGCAACCAGGATCAACAAACGCACCAGCCACATCAAGGTCGCGTTGAAGGCGGGAGGCGAGAAGTAATGGGCCAGAAGATCCACCCGATCGGGTTCCGAGTCGGCTACATCCAGGACTGGAAGTCCAACTGGTTTACCGAG
The DNA here is from genome assembly GCA_046091265.1 of bacterium. Lineage (GTDB taxonomy): Bacteria > Actinomycetota > Thermoleophilia > Solirubrobacterales > 70-9 > CAIUSP01. The sequence goes on along the minus strand of JBJTBI010000193.1, from coordinate 11,160 downwards.
AGCGACTACGCCGACTACCTGATGGAGGACATCGCGATCCGCGAGCACATCGAGGAGAAACTGGCCCATGCCGGTCTCTCGGACATCCAGATCCAGAAGTCCGCTCAGGAGATCACCGTCGACATCTTCACCGCGCGTCCGGGAATCGTGATCGGCAAGTCCGGCAGCGAGGTGGACGCTCTTCGCCGCGAGCTGCACAAGCTCACCGGCAAGGCGGTCAAGGTGAACATCAAGGAGATCAAGCGCCCCGAGCTGGATGCACAGCTGGTCGCCCAGTCGATCGCCGAACAGCTGCAGAATCGAGTCGCATTCCGTCGCGCGATGCGTCGGGCCCTCACTTCGGCGATTCGCTCTGGGGCTGAGGGTGTCAAGGTCCAGGTTTCCGGCCGGCTCGGCGGAGCAGAGATGGCTCGCACCGAGGGCTATTCCGAAGGTCGCGTCCCTCTCCATACCCTCCGTGCCGACATCGACTACGGGTTCGTCGAGGCCAAGACCACCACCGGCCGGATCGGGGTCAAGTGTTGGATCAACAAGGGTGAGGTAATGCCCGAGGGCTATCGCAATCGAGGTGGCGAGGAAGTGGAGGACGAGCGCTGATGTTGATGCCAAAGCGGGTCAAGCACCGCAAACAGATGCGTGGCCGCCGACGTGGCAACTCGAAGGGCGGTACCGCGGTGAGTTTCGGCGAGTACGGGCTGAAGGCCATGGAGCGCGGCTGGATAACCAATCGCCAGATCGAGGCTGCGCGAGTTGCCATGACCCGAAAGATCAAGCGTGGCGGCAAGGTCTGGATCACCGTCTTCCCCGACAAGCCGGTGACCAAGAAGCCCGCGGAGACCAGGATGGGATCAGGAAAGGGCAACCCGGAAGGCTGGGTAGCCGTGGTCAAGCCCGGGAGGGTGATGTTCGAGCTCGCGGGCGTCCCGGATGATCTCGCCAAGGAGGCGATGACCCTCGCCGGTTCGAAGCTCCCGATCCGGACCAAGGTAGTCCGGCGTGAGGGGGCGGGCGAGTGAGCAAGGCCAGTGAGATCCATTCGATGAAGGACGAGGAGTTGGTGGAGGCGCTGAAGCGCGCCCACGGAGAGCGGTTCGCACTCCGGATCAAGCACAGCACCGGTGAGCTGGAGAACACTGCCAGCCTCGGCGTCTCCAAGCGTGATTTCGCACGGTTGCTCACGGTCGCAAGGCAACGGGGAATCGACATCGAGAAGGAACTGACCTCCTGATCATGGCCGCCGACGAAGAGAAGAACGAGAACGTGGAAGAGAAGAACGACGCCCCGAAGGACGAGGCCCCGGCTGAAGACGCCCCGAAGGACGAGGCCCCGGCTGAAGACGCCCCGGCCGAGGAATCCGACGCAGGTGACGGTGGAGGGGCTGCTGGAGACGACGAGGAACTCGACTGGAAGGCGAAGGCCCGACTCGAGCGTTCGCGTCAGCCGCACGAGGCTCGTCCCGAGCGTTCGACCGAGGAGCGGGTCAAGGAACGGACCGAGAGCCGCAAGCAGGCTGGCAAGAACCGGAGCGCCTACAGGAAGAAGATCCGCGGCAAGAAGGCGAAGGGTGGCGAGGGCACACCACCGGCGGAGCGCGAGTCCGTGGGCCGCAAGGTCCGCCAGGGGATGGTCGTATCCAGCAAGGGAGACAAGACGATCACCGTCCGCATCGACGTCGCGAGGCGTCACCCCGTCTACGAGAAGATCGTCCGCAGGTCCCAAACGCTCCATGCCCACGACGAGCGCAATGAGGCCGGCGACGGTGATTTCGTGCAGATTGTCGAAACCCGACCGATCTCCAAGTCCAAGCGTTGGCGGCTGACCGAGATCCTCGAGAAGGCGAAGTAGGCGGTACGACGTGATCCAGCAAGAGAGCAGACTCAAGGTCGCTGACAACTCCGGTGCACGGGAGATCCTCTGCATCCGGGTCAAGGGTGGCTCGCATCGACGCTACGCCAGGGTGGGAGACGTGATTACGGCGACCGTCAAGCAGGCGACTCCACGCGGATCCGTTCGCAAGGGTGAAGTGGTCGAAGCCGTGGTCGTACGCACGACCAAGCAACTGAGCCGCAGCGACGGCACCTACATCTCCTTCGATGAGAATGCTGCCGTTCTGATCGATCCGCAGCAGAACCCGCGGGGGACCCGCATCTTCGGCCCCGTCGCCCGGGAACTCCGCGATCGCAACTTCATGAAGATCATCAGCCTTGCACCGGAGGTCCTCTGATGAGCAAGCTCCGTATCCGCAAGGACGATCAGGTGATCGTCATCGCAGGCAAGGAGAAGGGCAAGACCGGCAAGGTCTTGCGCACCGAGCCCAAGAAGAACCGCGTCTACGTGGAGGGGCTGAATATGCTCAAGCGGCATCAGCGCCCGAGGACGATGGAGGACGCCAAGAAGGGGGACGAGGGCGGAATCATCGAGCGGGAGGGTCCGATAAACGCTTCGAACGTGATGCTGATCGATCCCGACGGGAACAAGCCGACCAGGGTGCGGATCGAGCGGACCGAGGATGGCAAGCGCCGTCGCATAGCGGCCCGCAGCGGAAAGCAGATCGACTGATGGAAGCCACGACCCAGCAGAAGCAGGCTGCACCGCCTCCACGTTTGCGGGAACGGTATGAGCAGGAGATCCTGCCCGGCCTGATCGAGCGCTTCGGTTACTCCTCTCCGATGGCTGCGCCGACTCTCGACAAGATCGTCCTCAATATGGGCGTCGGCGAGGCGAAGCAGGACACCAAGCTGCTCGAGGCCGCGATGGAGCAGCTCACCGTGATCGCCGGGCAGCGCCCGAACATCCGGAGGGCCAAGAAGTCGGTTGCGACCTTCAAGGTCCGCGAGGGGATGCCTGTCGGCCTCGCGGTGACCCTGCGCAGGGCGCGGATGTGGGAGTTCCTAGATCGCCTCTGCTCCATCTCGATTCCGCGGATCCGTGACTTCCGCGGCCTCAATCCCCGTTCGTTCGACGGCCGTGGCAACTACTCGATGGGGATCAGGGAACAGATCATCTTTCCCGAGATCGACTACGACGCGATCGATCAGGTGCGAGGGCTCGACGTGATCATCGCCACCACGGCAGCCACCGACATCGAGGGTTTCGCCCTGCTCGATGCTCTCGGGATGCCCTTCGCGGCCGATGGTCGACCGGGCGAGGTCGACAAGGCCGCCGAAGAGGAGGAGCGACGCAAGCAGGAGGAGGCCCAGAAGCGCGCAGAGGCCGAGTCTGCAGCGCTCGAGCAGCTCAAAGAGGAGAACCCCGATGCTTACGCCGCCCCCCAGAAGCCCGAGGAGGGTGAGGAAGGTGAAGGCGGCGAGACGGAGGCAGGGGAGGGCGGCGAGGATGGCTCAGCCGACTCCTCCGCCGGTGGTGAATCCAGTGAAGGCAGCGAAGGAGAGGACGGCTAGTGGCCAAGACTTCCCAGAAGGTGCGCCAGTCGCGCAAGCCCAAGTACAAGGTGCGCGGAAACAACCGAGGCCGCAAGGGCGGCCGCTCCCGTGCCTACTCCCTCAAGTTCGGCCTCTGCCGTATCTGCCTTCGCGAGGCCGCACACAAGGGGCATGTGCCCGGAATGCCGAAGTCGAGCTGGTGAGGAAGAGATGCAGACCGACCCGATAGCCGACTACCTGACCCGAGTGCGCAACGCCCTCGCCGCCCAGCACGACGAGGTGACCATCCCTGCCTCGAACCTCAAGCGCGAGATCTCCCGGATCCTGAAGGAGCAGGGCTACATCGCTGACTTCTCGGTAGCCGATGCACGTGTCGGTCAGGAGATCATCGTGAAGCTCCGGTACACGGACGACAGGCTGCCGGTCATCAGTGGGCTGGAGCGGGTCTCCCGCCCTGGTCGCCGTCGTTATGTCGAGACTTCTCAGATCCCGAAGGTCCTTGGTGGGATGGGGACGACCATCGTCTCCACCTCCTCGGGAGTGATGACCGGCCATGAAGCGCGCCGCAAGGGCGTGGGCGGAGAGGTGGTTGCGCATGTCTGGTGAGTGCACCGCCCATCGCAGTACGAGCAATGGAGGTTCGGCGTGAGCCGTATCGGCCGCAAACCCGTGCCCGTACCCGAAGGGGTCGAGGTAGAGGTCAAGCCCGGCTCGGTCACCGTGAAGGGGCCGAAGGGAGAGTTGACGCAGATCATCTCCACCGCGATGAAGGTCGAGGTGACGGACGGTGAGGTGGTCGTGGAGCGACCGACCGACCGCGTAGACCACAGGGCCCTGCACGGGCTGACCAGGAGCCTGATCGCGAACATGGTTCAGGGAGTCACCGAAGGGTTCGAACGTAAGCTCGAGATCCAGGGAGTCGGTTTCAGGGCTCAGCTCAAGGGCAAGTCGCTCGAACTGGCGCGCGGTTTCTCTCACCCCGTTTCGGTCGTGGCTCCGGACGGCATCGAGTTCGAGGTTCCCGAGCCGACCGAAGTGATCGTCAAGGGGATCGACAAGCAGCTGGTCGGCGAGATCGCAGCCCGCATCCGGCGCCACCGCCCGCCCGAGCCCTACAAGGGCAAGGGCATTCGCTACGACGATGAGCACGTGACCCGTAAGGTCGGGAAGAGGGCCTAGGAGATGGCCATACCCACAGCAGAACAGAGGAGATTGCGCCGGCGTCGCCGCGTCCGCGCCAAGATCCGCGGCACGGCAGACCGGCCTCGCCTGTCGGTCTATCGCTCCAATCGGGGCGTCTTCGCTCAACTGATCGACGACGACACAGGCCGAACCATCGCAGCGGTCAACTGGACCGAACCTGCACTCCGTTCTATGAAGCCGATGGATCAGGCGAAGAAGGCTGGCGAGGAGATCGCGGCTCGCGCGAAGCAGGCGGGCGTCGAGACCTGCGTCTTCGACCGCGGCGGCTACCAGTACCACGGACGAGTGAAGGCGCTCGCGGATGGCGCTCGCGAGGGAGGGCTCAAGTTCTGATGACGAACCGGCTCGTCGAAGACCACTCGATACAGCTACCTTCGGAGGGACCATGACCGTCGAACAGGTATCTCCAAAGGGACTCGATCTGCAGGAGCGCGTGATCGAGATCAACCGCGTCGCCAAGGTAGTCAAGGGCGGACGTCGCTTCTCGTTCACCGCGCTGGTCGCGGTGGGTGACGAGGAGTCCGTGGTCGGAATCGGCTACGGAAAGGCCCGCGAGGTACCGCTCGCGATCCAGAAGGCGGTCGAGGACGCGCGCAAGAACCTGATCCGTGTGCCGAAGTACGGCCAGACCATCACGCACCGTGTGATCGGACGATATGGAGCGGGGCACGTCGTCCTGCGTCCAGCCAGTCCCGGTACCGGGGTGATCGCTGGCGGTGGAGTCCGAGCGGTGCTCGAACTCGGAGGTGTACGTGACATCCTGACCAAGAGCATCGGGACCCAGAACCCGATCAACCTCGTCAAGGCGACGATGGACGGAATCCACATGCTCCGCCGGCCGGAGGACGTCGCGGCGCTCCGTGGAATCTCTGTCGCAGAGGTGCTCGGGCTGAGTAACGAGGGCAACGGCAAGGCCGCGGAGACTCTCGAATCGGCAGAGAAGGCCGAGGAGAAAGTCGAGGAGAAGACCGAGGACGCGGTCGGCGAAGAGGCCGAGGAGAAGGCCGAGGATGCCGAGCAGGCAGCCGCCGAGCAGACCGAAGCCGAAGAGGTCGAGGCATCTGACGAGAACGCCGACGGATCACCCGATCAGGAGAAGAACGCCTGATGGCCGAGATCAAGCTACTCCAGGTCAAGTCGTCCGCCGGCGCATCGGTGCCTCAGCTCGAGACTCTTCGTTCGTTGAAGCTAGGCCGTATCGGCAAGAGCGCCAGCTTCTCGGACACCCCCCAGCTGCGGGGCATGATTCGTGTGGTCGATCACCTGGTCGAGGTCGACGAGGCTGGAGAGGAGTCCTGATCGTGGCCGAGCCCAAGCCAGAGACAGAGGAAGCGAAGGAGACGAAGAAGCCCGCTGGGAGCAAGAAGCCCGCTGTGGCTGCAAAGCCGGCGGAGGCCGAAGACGCCAGCACCAACGCCGAGCGGATCGGTCTCCACAATCTGAGCCCGGCCGATGGCTCACGCACCAACCGCAAGCGGGTCGGGCGTGGCCATGGTTCCGGTCACGGGAAGACCTCGGGCAGGGGTCACAAGGGAGCAGGGCAGAGGGCCGGCCGGAAGCACAACGTCGCCTACGAGGGTGGGCAGACCCCGATCCAGATGCGGATGCGCAAGCTGCGCGGGCCGCACATGAAGAAGTCGATGCCGTTCGAGAAGTTCCGCACCCGCACTCAGCAGGTGAACGTTTCCGACCTCGAAGAGCGTTTCGCTGCGGGCTCCGAGGTCACTCCCGAGACCCTCAAGGCCAACGGGCTCGCAAAGCGCCCACTTCCGGTGAAGATCCTCGGCAACGGAGAGATCACCAAGAGCCTCAAGGTCACCGCGCACGGATTCAGTGCCTCCGCCAAGGAGAAGATCGAGGGCGCGGGCGGAAGCTGCGAGACGATCGAAGGCTGAGTCAGTCCGTGCTCGCAACGATCGCCAACGCATTCACCGTCGCGGACATCCGCAAGAAGATCTTCTTCACGCTGGGGATCCTCGCTCTCTACCGTCTCGGTGCCTACATTCCGGCACCTGGAGTGGAGGCCGGGACGCTCAAGGACATCCAGGACAACTTCTCTGGATCGAACATCCTCGGTTTCCTCAACCTCTTCTCCGGTGGCAGTCTCTCGCGCCTCTCCCTGTTCGCGCTCGGGATCATGCCCTACATCACCGCATCGATCATCCTGCAGCTGCTCACCGTGGTCCTCCCGTCTCTCGAGCGCCTGCAGAAAGAGGGCGAGGTCGGCCAGCAGAAGATCACCCAGTACACGAGGTACCTGACCGTGGGCCTCGCCTTCGGTCAGTCGATCGGTTACGTGTTCCTCTTCCAGAGCTTTCAGGACTCTTCCGGCTCGAGTGTCGTCGGGAACCTCACCTTCGCCAAGTTGATGCTGATCGTGATCTCGCTGACCGCTGGCTGCACGCTGCTGATGTGGATGGGAGAGTTGATCACCCAGCGAGGTGTCGGTAACGGAATCTCCCTGATGATCTTCGCCTCGATCGTCGCGGGTCTTCCTGGAGGAATCCAGAAGTGGTGGACCAACCCCGACCCGGTGTTCACCGTGATGATGCCGTTCGTGGCGCTGGCCGTGATCGTGGCGATCGTCTACGTACAGGAAGGGCAGCGTCGGATCCCGGTTCAGTACGCGAAGCGCGTGGTCGGGCGGAGGATGACTTCGGGCGGGTCCACATACCTGCCGCTGAGGGTCAACATGGCCGGCGTGATTCCCGTCATCTTCGTCGCCTCGCTGATGGCATTCCCGCCGACCGTCGGTCAGCTGCTCAACACCCCGGCCGCACTCGACTTCGCTGCGTTCTTCAGCCCCGGAGGATGGGCCTATGTGGTCGGCGAGGTCTTCTTCATCATCATCTTCACCTACTTCTACACAGCGGTCACCTTCAATCCAGTCGACCAGGCCGACAACCTGAAAAAGCACGGAGGCTTCATTCCCGGAGTACGACCGGGTCGACCGACTGCCGAGTATCTCGATCGGGTCCTGTCGCGGCTGACTTTCCCCGGAGCCCTCTACCTCGGTGCCGTCGCGGCTCTGCCGACGATCCTGATCTCCCAGACCTCGGCCAACTTCTTCTTCGGCGGTACGTCGATCCTGATCGTGGTCGGGGTCGCGCTCGACACCGTGAAGCAGCTCGAATCCCAGCTGATGATGCGCAACTACGAAGGCTTTCTCAATTGATCTGCTCCGCGGGAATGAGGAAATCGGGCCCGGATGCCTGAGCTGAATCTGATCCTCCTGGGACCCCCCGGGAGCGGAAAGGGAACTCAGGGAGAGCGGCTGCGGGACGAGCATCGTCTCCCCTACTACGCGACCGGAGACATCCTCAGGGCTGCCGTGAAGGACCAGTCCGAGATCGGTCGTAAGGCGCAGGAGTACATGGATCGGGGGGACCTCGTTCCCGACGAGGTGATCATCGGCGTCATCTGCGAGCGGATCCAGGATGAGGAGGCGGCTGACGGATTCATCCTGGACGGATTCCCCCGGACAGTCCCCCAGGCCGAGGCGCTGGACCGCGAAATGGAGCGGCTCGGCCGCACGCTCTCGGTTGCCCTCCTGATCGACGTTCCCGACGACGAGGTGGTCCGGAGGTTCGGGGGGAGGAGGACCTGTGTAGAGCAGGGACACGTGTTCCACATCGAGTTCGATCCTCCCGCCGAGGAAGGAGTCTGCGATGTCTGTGGCGGGGAGCTGATCGTCCGCGACGATGATCGGGACGATGTGATCCGCAACCGCCTCGAGCAGTACCACGAGAAGACCGAGCCTCTGGTGATCTACTACGAGGGCAAGGGAATCCTCCGCAAGGTAGACGGAGCCCGCGGCCTCGATGAGGTGGCCGAGGAGATCCGTGGTGAGCTGGCGACCGCCCGCGCCGAGGGTGAGGTCTGATGTACCGGGGGCAGATCGTGATCAAGAGCGGCGAAGAGGTGGATCAGATGGCGGCTGCCGGGAGGATTCAGGCCCGCTGCCTGCAGATGCTCAGTGGCATGTGCGAACCGGGTATCAGCACCCTCGAGTTGGATCGCGCTGCCGAGGACTTCATCCGCTCGGAGGGTGGCGTCCCTACCTTCAAGGGCTACCGGGGATTCCCGGCTTCGATCTGCGCATCTCCCAACTCGATGGTGGTCCACGGTATTCCCGACGAGACCCCCCTCGAGGAGGGCGATGTCCTTTCGATCGATGCCGGGGTCACCTACGGAGGTTGGGTGGCAGACGCTGCCATCACCGTCCCGATCGGCGAGGTCAGCGAGGAGGCAGAGCGGCTCATGTCGGTCACCCGTCAGTCACTCTTCGACGCGATCGAGCAGGCACGACCCGGAAATCGCCTCAGCGACATCTCCGATGGGGTACAGAAGACCGTCGAGGAGGGCGGGCTTTCGGTGATCCGGACTCTGGTCGGCCACGGTGTGGGCCGTGAGATGCACGAGGACCCACAGATTCCCAATTTCGGCGACCCAGGGCGCGGCCCAGAGCTGGAGGAGGGCATGGTGTTTGCGATCGAGCCGATGGTGAACGTCGGCGGACCCGGCGTCAGGCTCGATTCCGACGGCTGGAGCGTGTTCTCCACTGACGGGTCCCTCGCCGCCCATTTCGAGTTCACGGTGGCCGTGACCGAGGACGGTCCGAGGATCCTCACTCCGTGGCACGAGGAGCTGAGATGAGAAATTCGGGCCAGATCGGCGTTTTCGGAGTACCTGAGCGAAAAACGCCTGCTAATCTCCTTGGGTCGGATCCCCTCCGGCGAGGTTTTCAGGCCTGCGTACCCGACTCCTGGGGTGGGCAGGATTCCTACGACGAGATACGAGGCGCCGCTTGGCGATGACGGTACGAGCATCTGTAAAACCGATGTGTGAGAAGTGCAAGGTGATCCGCCGTCGCGGAACCGTGCTCGTGATCTGCTCCAACCCCCGTCACAAGCAGAGGCAAGGCTGAGTCGATGGCGCGGATCGCAGGAGTAAACCTTCCCTTGAACAAGCGTGTCGTGGTCGGACTCACATACGTGTACGGAATCGGAGATTCCACTGCCGCCGCGATCCTCGAAGAAGTAGGCGTCAACCCCGACACCCAGGTCAAGGACCTGACTGAGGACGAGGCCGTGAAGCTGCGCGAGGCCGTCGAGTCCCGTGAGGTCGAGGGAGATCTTCGCCGGGAGCGCTCACAGAACATCAAGCGCCTTCAGGAGATCGGCACGTATCGCGGTTTGCGTCATCGACGTGGGCTGCCGGTCAGGGGACAGCGAACCAAGACGAACGCACGAGGGCGAAAGGGCCCGCGCAAGCTCAGCGTGGCCGGGGTGAAGAAAGCACCGCCGAGCGCTTCCTAAGGAAGAGAACCGAGATGAACGACGAGGCACAACAGCCCGAAGAGGCACAGCAGGAGGAGGCTCCCGCGCCCACCGAGGATGCAGCGAAGGAGGAAGCTCCCGCCGCGGCCGGTGAAACCCGTGCCGAGGAGACCCCCGCCCCGACCGAGGGTGCTCCCGTGGAGGGATCAGCCGAGGCCGATTCTGGCGCTGGTGCCGACGCTGAAGGTGAGGCACCCGCTCCGAAGAAGAAGAAGGGCCGCGCCCGTAAGCGCAAGGGTGTCACCTACGGTCAGGCCCACATCAAGACCTCCTTCAACAACACGATCGTGACCCTCACCGACACCAAGGGCGCAGTAATAGCCTGGGAGTCGGCCGGCAGCGCCGGGTTCAAGGGGTCTCGCAAGTCGACACCGTTCGCCGCTCAGGTGACAGCCGACGCCGCCGCCCGCAAGGGGATCGAGCAGGGTCTCGAGAAGGTCGAGGTCTTCGCCAAGGGCGCAGGCTCCGGTCGTGAGACAGCGATCAGGTCACTGCAGGCAGCCGGACTCGAGGTGACCACGGTCAAGGATGTGACGCCTCAGGCCCACAACGGCTGCCGTCCCCGCAAGCGGAGGAGGGTCTGAGTGGCCAGAGATACCTCCCCTCAGTGCAAGCAGTGCCGTCGTGAAGGCCAGAAGCTCTTCTTGAAGGGTTCACGGTGCTTCACCGACAAGTGCGCCGTCGACCGTCGCGCCTATCCGCCCGGCGAGCACGGCCGTGGCCGGATGAGGCAGTCCGAGTACCGGACCCAGCTGCGTGAGAAGCAGAAGGCCCGCCGCTACTACCAGGTCCTCGAGAGCCAGTTCCGCGACTACTACGACCGTGCGTCCAGGCAGCCCGGAGTGACCGGTGAGAACCTCCTGCGGATGCTCGAGTGCAGGTTCGACAACGTCTTGGTGCGGCTCGGCTTCGCCGCTTCACGCCGACAGTCCCGCCAGTTCATCCGCCACGGACACTGGCTGATCAACGGGCGCCGGGTCGACATTCCGCGCTATCAGGTGAAACCGGATGACGTGATCACGATCAAGCCTGATTCACCGGCCGAACCCTTGGTGCGCGAGGCAACGGATCTCACCTCCGGCGTGCCTGCCTGGCTCCAGGCCGACTACGACTCCCTGAGCGCGAAGGTGCTCCGTCACCCCGAACGCAGCGAGATTTCTGCACCCATCACCGAGCAGCTCATCGTCGAGCTGTACTCGAAGTAAGTAAACCCAACTCAGATCAGCGAGGACGCC
>JBJTBI010000192.1:0-2138 GCA_046091265.1 bacterium | reverse complement strand
CGTCTGCTCGGTGTTGCTGCTCTGGCCTGTCAACCCATACCTGGCCCTCAGCCTCGCATTCGCCCCGCTCGCCTGGGTCTTCGCTGCCTCTCCGAAGCGGCAATCACGCCGCTCCCGGGTCGCATTCGTCCTGCTGGGGCTCTTGCCACTGGCTGCGGCATTGATCGAGCTGGCGGGTCGCCTCGGGTGGGGATGGGACTTGGGATGGAGCCTCGTCTACATGGTGGCCGACCGTCAGATCGGGCTGTTCCCCGTTCTCGTCATTCTCTCGACCCTTTCGGCAGGCATCGCGATATCGGGGCTTCCGGCGGTCCGGGCCGGTGTCGAGGGTGAGCCGGAGGACCTACCGGAGAATCCGTACGCCTAGCGTTCCGTCAGGTGGTCGAAGCCACCGACGGGAAGGACAGCACCGGAATCATCGAGCAAGACGGCCTGCTCTCCCTCAACGACGGTGCCGATCCTCGTCAGTCCACATTCACCCTCGATTTCGGCCTGGGCCACCTGAATTCGGTTCTCTGGAAGGCATGCGAGCAGCTCGTAGTCCTCGCCGCCGCTGGCGGCCGATATCCGTCCCTCCCGCAGGTCCTCCGAGAGAGTCTCGACAGCTCCGGGCTGGAATGGCACCGACTCGACCTCCATCTCGATCCGCACTCCCGAGGCCCGTGCCAGGTGGTCTGCGTCCTGGACCAGTCCGTCGCTCAGGTCGATCATCGCCGACGCACCTGCCCTGGCTAGAGCCTGGCCGGCCACGACCCTCGGGGTCGGGGAGAGCTGCCGTGCGATCAGGGACCCGTCGGAATCGCGTCCCGTCCCGGTCCCGAGGAGTCGTAAGCCTGCAGCAGCTCCTCCGATCTCACCGGTTACCACGACAGCGTCACCCGGCTGCGCGCCCGCTCTGGTGACCAGAGGAGTCCCGCCAGCCTCAGCGCCGATCGCGGTCACGCTCACCATCAGAACGGGAGACCTGACGAGATCTCCACCGATGATCGCCATCCGTTCGGCAGTGGCGACCGAACCGATTCCGTCTGCGAGCTCGAGGAGGTTCGAATCCGGTTCCTCTGGGGGAACTCCCACCACCACATAGCCGTGGCGCGGCGTTGCCGCCATCGCAGCCAGGTCGGAGACCGCCGAGGCCAGCGCCTTCCTGCCGATCGCCTCTGACGAGAAGGCCGGCCGTTCGAAGTGGACCCCTTCCACTGCCGCATCGACCGAGACGACGACCGGGCCGTCATGATCCGCCACCGCCGCATCATCTCCGCTCGCTACCAGCACCTCTGGACCCGGAGCGGGGAGCCGCTCGATGAACTTCGCGATCAACTCGAACTCTCCGGTGCTCATCAGGGGAGGACCTGAACGGGTCGACCCGACGAGGCCGTGGGTCGGTTCCGGAAGACGGCAACCAGCACACTGATCGCGTACACGATCAACAGCAGGTTCCTCACGGCCAGAGACAGCGAGAACTCCGATCCAAGGGTGTCCACACCGTCGTAGTAGCCGAGCATCAGTTCGGTTGAGAGCACCGTCACCAACAGGATGAGATTGGGGGCACGAAGTCCGAAGGTTGCTGCCGAGACCGGAAGCAGCCAGAACAGGAACTGGGGAGAAAGCACCGGCGAGAAGACCAACGCGACCGCGAGGATCGCGGTGGTCAGCGGGAGGATGCCGATCTCCCGGCGCCACCCTGCGTACACCAGCCCCACCCAGGAGGCGATGAAACCCAGGATCGCCACGACCCGCGCCGCTTCCGCGCCTCCCCCGATCAGGTTGTATGCCCCTGCCGAGGTCTCACTGGTCACTCCGGTCCCGAACGTGAGATTGGCCAGTAACGGGATGGTCGCCGCCACCGATTCGACCTGCAGCCCCCGCCCGGCGTGGTAGCCGATCGCTGATGCGAACTCGTCGCCAGAAATCAACACGAAGCCGCCCGCCATGAGCAGGGGGATCAGGAATCCCACGGCAGCGCGCCATGGCGCGGTTTCGCCCTTGGCGAAGCTGGGGACCAGCAGCAGAGGGAGCAAGCTGTTTGCGGGGGGGGTGAAGGCATTCCAATCCCTACACAAAGACCGCGACTGCCAGCAAGGGATGCGCAGGAGGTGCCAGGCGAGTGCTGGGCGGCCAGCGGGTGCCAGATGTCGTGA
>JBJTBI010000191.1:0-2732 GCA_046091265.1 bacterium | reverse complement strand
GAATGGCGCTGGTTGCCGATATCTGCGACCGGCTGGGGCTGGATCAGGGGATCACCGGGGCACTTTCGAACCTCGCCTGGGCCGGTGGGGCCGCCATCGGCTCGCTCGCGGCGGGTGGATTGGCAGAGGCCGCAGGGCGCCCGGTCGCCTACGGACTGCTGGTCTTGCTCTGCGCGCTCTCGACGACAGCTTTTCTGCTCGGTCGGGGATGGGCCGGTGACGATCTCGTCAGCGGAGGTTGAACCCTTCTCCGCTACATGCACCGATGACCAGTGCGACCGCTGCGAGGGGGACGATGATTGCTGCCTTCTTGAGTCTTGCGGGGATGGTCACCTTCCGAAATTCCTTTTGTCAGGGGGTTGGTGATCCTCGCGCTCGCCGTCGGTTACAAGCCGCAGCAGACTACCACCGATGCTGAGCCTGAACTACCTTAGATTGCCGATCTGGGGTGGGACCCTTCCCCCCCACCGACGGAAACCAATGCCCGACCGCAATCGCAAGAAACGGTGTTTCCTCGCTCTGGCCGGACCTATGTTGCTCGCCGTCACGGCAATCGTGACCGGCTGTAGCTCTGGGGAATCGCGCACCGTCCCCGTCCTCTGGGCGGCCACCCAGAGCGACGGAACCATCGCCGGGGGAATCGAACCGGCCAGGGTCGAGGTCCAGTCGATCGGCGAGCCCGGCTTCACCCTCAGCCTCGAAGGCATCGCCGCCGAAGGGGCCGGCGAGCAGTGGCAGGCCGCCTCTTCCTCAGCTGCGGCCGTGGGGACACATCTGAGCGGAGCCGACCCGAACGATGTCGATGTCTCCTTCGAGGTGACCGGGCCGATCGACGGGCCTTCCGGCGGTGCGGCTCTGACGGTAGGTGTCCTGGCCGCAGTCAGGGGCGATGACCTCAGGGCCGGGGTGACGATGACCGGCACGATCAACCCGGATGGCTCGATCGGCCCGGTGACGAATGTCGCGACGAAGGTCCGGGCCGCCGCAGAGGACGGGTACGAGACCGTCCTGATCCCGGTCGGCACCGAGGTCGAATTCGACCCGGCCACGGGCGAGGAGATCGAGAGCGAGGAACTCGTCCGGTCGCTCGGGGTCGAGGTCCGGGGTGCACCGAACGTCGGCGTCGCCTACAAGGCCTTCACCGGCAACAACATCGCTCCGGGTTCCGGAAGCCCGCCCAGTCGTGGCGTGGCCGTCGGCGCCGTCGCCCGTCAGACCACCGACCGCCTCAACCGCCGTCTCGCCCGCCTGATCGAGAACTCGGATCCCGGCGTGATCACTGCCTCGACCAGACAACGGGCTCGGGAAGCTGCCAACGCCGGTCAGGCCGGAGAGCTGGCCCTCTCCTACGCACTCGGGGTCGATGCCCTGAAGTCGGCAGAAAGGGAGACCACCAGGGCGGAGGTCTCCGCGACCTTCACCTCCACCGGGCGCCAGGCCGCCGTGCGAATCCTCGAAAGCCGGATCACGAGACTGAAGAAGATGGCCCGACAGACCACCGCCGAGGCCGCAAAGCGGGCGGGCGCTAGAGGGTTCGAACAGAAACTCCTCGTACCGGTGGCCCTGGGATGGGTGACCTACTCGACCGCTCTTCTGGATGCAATCCAGGAGGACCTCGACGGGAGAGCCCTGAACCGCACCGCACTGATCGAGCGGGCCGGAGTCGCCGCCGATGCCGGGGTCTCGATCGAGGTCTTCGGCCCCGACGCGATCGAGGCCGCCCTTGCAGGGGATGCCTCGGGACCGGGGCAGGAGGAGGTCCGGGCCTTCCTCTCCGGCTACACCAACTTCCTGATTCGCGGTGGACGTGCCAGCGAGCAGTACTTCGAGAAGGTGATCGAGGCCACCGGACTCGGGGCCGCCCCCGACTACATCTACCCCGCCTTTCGGGCCCTCGGTCGAGAGGTCGGCGAGATACCGACCGGGACCAACACGATCGAAGAGGAGATCACCCAGGCATCCGGCGCGATCTCCTACGTCGTGATCGGGGCGATCCTGGTCGGAGGCGACTCGATCCTCGGCCTTCCTTCGTTCGGAATTGGTGAAGACATCACGGCAGCCCGCGAGTCGAAGCTCCTCCCGGCTGCTGTCGAGGGCGCGACCTCGACCGTCGAATACTGGGCTTCGGACCTCCAGTCCCGAGGGGTCGAGGCCGGCTACCCGGTCTGGTCGACCGAGTGGGGCCTCGCCGGATTCGAGGCCCTTCGGGACGCCGACCGCTCGGACGACGGCTCCGTCCTGGCCCTGGAAGAGGCCTGGTACGCGGCGATCGGGGTCTTCATGCTCGAGGGCATGACCTCGTCCCGGGGCGGCAGCTGATCCGCTCCGGCCTCCGGCCCCTCCAACGCGGACCCAACCGACCCGGGCCGAAGCCGCCGAGCCGTCAGGTAGAAGATGCCCGTGATCGACGAGGGCTTCATCGGAGAGAAGGCTCTGGACCTCGATCAGGCGATCCGCTGCCGCACGCCCCGGCAAGGCACCTCGAAGCCTGCCAAGGCCAAGCAGCGCCCCTCGCTAAAGAAAGCTGGGGTTCCGCTGCGGACAGGTGCGCGTGTCGCCCCCGGAGGACGCCAGGCGCTCTGGCGTCTTCGTGTCCTCTGAGCCGCCGCAGGCGACAACCGTCAAGGAGAACGCGAGGGCAGCCAGAATGAGTGGAAAACGCCTTTTCTGCATTGCCCGATCCTAGGCAATCCGAACGCGCCCGACTCAGATTCGAACCTCAAGACCTTCGG
>JBJTBI010000190.1:0-6991 GCA_046091265.1 bacterium | reverse complement strand
AGCAGCCCGTAAGCCTGCGGCGAGGAGGAACTCCAAGCCGCGGACCATTTCCGACATCAAGGATCCCGATGAGAGGCGACTCGCCGAGCTCGGATACAAGCAGACGCTCGACCGTGCTTGGAGCGGCTTCTCCAACTTCGCGATCTCGTTCACGATCATCTCAGTGCTCGCCGGTTGCTTCACGACCTATGGACAGGCGTGGAACAACGGTGGACCGATCGCGATCTCGTGGGGATGGCCCCTGATCTCGATTCCGATCCTGATCATCGGATTCTCGATGGCCGAGATCGTCTCGAAATACCCGACCTCCGGAGGTATCTACTGGTGGTCCGGGAAGATGGGAGGGCCTATCTGGGCTTGGTACACGGGTTGGTTCAACCTGATCGGCCTGGTCGCGGTTGTGGCCTCGGTCGACTACGCATGTGCGACCTTCCTCAACGCCACGCTCGGTCTCTACGGAGCTGATTTCCTCGGGATCAACTTCGCCGACGACCAGCAGATCCTGCGAGATACATTCATCTTGTTCGCTGTGATCCTCTCGTTGCACACGATCCTGAACGTCTTCCGGACGCATCTTTTGGCGGTGGTGAACAACATCTCGGTCTTCTGGCACGTAGCAGGAGTAGCCGTGATCGTCGCCATCCTGATCTTCGTTCCGGATCAGCACGCAAGTGCCGACTTCGTGTTCACGGAGAGGATCAACAACTCGGGATTCGGTGACGGGATGTTCTGGTTCTACATCCTGCCTCTGGGCTTCCTCTTGACCCAGTACACGATCACCGGCTTCGACGCCTCCGCGCATATCTCCGAGGAGACCCATGGAGCCTCGAAGACGGCAGCGCAGGGCGTCTGGCGGTAGATCTTCTACTCGGCGATCATCGGGTGGATCGTGCTCTTGGCGATCACCTTCGCCGCGGCTGACGTCAAGGCAGTCAACGACGGAGCAGGTTCGTCACTGGCCATCTTCGAAGCGGCGCTCTCATCTGCCGCTTTCAAGGCCGTGATCATCATCTCGACCGTCGGCCAGCTGTTCTGCGGATTGGCCTGTCTCACGAGCGGCTCGCGGATGTGCTTCGCGTTCGCCCGAGACGGCGGATTCCCGGGTGCGATGTCGAGGCTTCTTGCTCGAGTCGACAAGGCACGGGTGCCTGTCTACGCGGTGTTGTTCATGGCAACGTTCTCTCTGATCCTGACGCTTCCCGCGCTCGAGGGAGACGGGGCATTCCCCTTCGCCTTCTTCGCAGTGGTTTCGGTCTGCGTGATCGGCCTCTACATCTCCTACGTGATTCCGATCTACCTGCGCTGGAGACAGGGAACGAAGTTCAAGCAGACCAAGGAGTGGAACCTCGGGAACAAGTGGAAGTGGATGAACCCCTTCGCGGTCGTCTGGGTGATTCTCATAACGATCGTGTTCTGCCTGCCATTCACTCCGGCAGCGATTCCGTGGAACGAGGGATTCGACTGGAAGGCGTTCAACTATGCGCCTCTGACCGTCCTCGTGGTGGTGCTGTTCGCGACCATCACGTGGTTCGCGGGCGCTCGGAAGCACTTCACCGGTCAGATCAAGACGATCGATCTACCGGCTCGCAAGTCCGCGGCCACCAAGCGGAAGAAGACTGCCTCCAAGGCCAAGCCCCGCACCAAGCGGGCTTAGCTCAGGATTCGAGTCACGGTGGACGACGCCCGGCGCATGAGCTTTCGCGCCGGGCGTCGTTTCGCTGTGTAGCGTTCCACGCCTGATGACTCTCGACGATCTGAAGCGTGTGGTGGACGAGGGGACGGTCGACACCGTCCTGCTGGCCTTCGCAGACATGGAAGGAAGGCTGCAAGGCAAGCGACTCACGGCTCGCCACTTCCTCTCCGATGTCGCCGATCACGGCTCAGAGGGCTGTAACTACCTGCTGGCTGTCGATGTCGACATGGAGACCGTCGGGGGTTACGCGATGGCGTCCTGGGAGCGGGGATACGGGGACTTCGAGATGAAGCCCGACCTCTCGACTCTGCGACCGGTCCCCTGGCACGAAGGGACGGTGATGCTGATGGCGGATCTGACCTGGGGGGACGGTTCGGATGTCGTCGCATCTCCCAGGCAGATCCTGCGCAGGCAGATCGACCGTTTGACCGAGCGCGGCCTGGCTGCCAACTGCAGCACCGAGCTCGAGTTCATCGTCTTCAAGGACACTTACGAGGAGGCTTGGCGCAAGGGGTTCAAAGACCTCGAGCCGGCCAATCTCTACAACATCGACTACTCGCTGCTGGGAAGTGCCCGTGTCGAGCCTCTGATCAGACGGATCAGGAACGAGATGATGGCGGCCGGGATGGAGGTCGAGAACTCGAAGGGTGAGTGCAATCTCGGCCAGCACGAGATCAACTTCCATTACGGCGAGGCCCTGCGGATCGCGGATGAGCATGTTCTCTACAAGACGGGCGCCAAGGAGATCGCAGCGCAGGAGGACCACTCGATCACTTTCATGGCCAAGTTCAACGAGCGCGAAGGTAGTTCGTGCCATATCCATTTCTCCCTCGCCGATGGGAAGGGGCGCAATGCCTTCGCCGCCGATCAGGCGATGTTCGATCATTTCGTCGCTGGCCAGCTCGCCGCGCTGCATGAGATGACCTTGATCTACGCACCGCACATCAACTCCTACAAGCGGTTCGCCGAGGGTACTTTCGCGCCGACCGCAGTCGCATGGGGCCGTGACAACCGAACCTGCTCGATGCGTGTGGTGGGGCATGGAGAAGGGGTCAGGGTCGAGAATCGTCTACCAGGTGCGGACGTGAATCCCTACCTGGCACTGTCGGCGATGATCGCTGCCGGGTTGAAGGGGATCGATGACGAGCTGCCCCTCGAGGAGGCGTTGGAAGGAAATGCATACGCATCTGACAAGCCGACCGTGCCGACCAACATCTATGAGGCCCGTGATCTGTTCGCAGCCAGCGAGCTTGCCTTGGAGGCCTTCGGTAAGGACGTCGTCGATCACTACGTCAACCGTGCGCAGGTCGAGATCGACGCCTTCGAAGGTGCAGTAACCGATTGGGAGCGATACAGGGGCTTCGAACGGTTGTGAGCCGGCCGGCGGTCGGCATCTGTGCAGCGGTCGAGAAGGTCCGCTGGGCATTCTGGGAGGAGACGGTCACGATGGCCCCCCGCTCGTACTCGCTGGCTGTCCAGGGCGCAGGCGCTCATGCTCTTCTGCTCCCGCCAGATGCACACGCCGTTTCGGAGCCGGACTCACTTCTCGATCGGTTGGACGGCCTCCTCCTCGCAGGAGGATCGGATGTGGATCCTCCCAGCTACGAGGCTGAGAAGAACGCAAACACGGGTACTACCTGGCCCGAGCGGGACGCGTTCGAGTTCGCGATCGCCGACCGGGCGATCGAGCGGGGGATCCCCGTGCTCGGGATCTGCCGGGGTATGCAGATGCTGAACGTCCTCAAAGGCGGAACGCTCGACCAGCACATCCCCGATGCTCTCGGGAGCGAGATCCACATGGAGAACCCGGGAACCTACGGGGATCATCAGGTCCAGATCGAACCGGACACCCTCGCTGCCGCCGCCATCGGTGGGACCTCTTTGGGGGTCAAGTCCCATCATCACCAGGGTGTCGATCGTCTCGGTGATGGTCTCCGGGTGTCCGGTCACTCGAAAGACGACGGCGTGATCGAGGCCATCGAACCTGTCTCTCCGGATGCAGGTTGGTACCTCGGGGTCCTCTGGCACCCGGAGGAGGACCCAGCCGACTCGGTCATACCTGCCTTGGTCGAGAGGGCAAGGGCTTTCGCCGCGGATAGGATTGCCCCATGATCTCCGTCATAGAGCCCGCAACCGGAGAGGAGATGGCACAAGTACCTCGTGCCGGTGCTGAGGAGGTGGATATCGCGGTGGCCGCGGCCAAAGCCGCGTTTCCCGGCTGGCGAGCGGTCGCCCCTGGTGAGCGCGCGGAGATCATGCACGCTCTGGCAGATGCGCTCTCGGCCAGAGCGGCCGATCTGGCGGAGACCGAGGCTCGCAACGCCGGTAAGCCGATCAGTGACGCGGAGGGGGAGATCGGAATGGTGGTCGAGTGTTTCCGCTATTACGCCGGAGCGCCCGAACGGCTACTCGGCAAGACCATCCCGGTGGCAGGGGGGGTCGATATGACCTTTCGAGAGCCGCTCGGAGTAGTGGGATTGATAGTCCCATGGAACTTCCCACTCGTCATCGCCTCGTGGAAGGTTGCCCCAGCTCTCGCGGCGGGAAATACGGTCGTCTTGAAGCCCGCCGAGCTGACGCCATTGACCGCCCTCGAGATGGAGGAGATCCTCCTCGAAGCCGGTCTGCCCGAAGGAGTCTTCAATGTCGTGGCGGGACCCGGAAGCGTATGCGGCCAGCGCTTGGTGGAGCATCCGGATGTAGCCAAGATCGCCTTCACCGGGTCCACCGAGATCGGACGAGGCATCGCAGAGGCTGCGGCCTCGACCATCAAGAGGGTGACCCTCGAGTTGGGTGGGAAGTCAGCCAATCTCGTCTTTGCCGACGCCGATGTGGGCGCCGCGGCAGCGGCGGCTCCCTTCGCGGTCTTCGCCAATGCAGGACAGGATTGCTGCGCACGGTCGCGGATCCTCGTGGAGGCCTCGGTGATGGACGATTTCCTCTCCGAACTCGAGAAGACAGTTCGCGCGATGGTCGTGGGAGACCCGCTGGATCGGGCCACCCAGATGGGCCCGCTGATCTCCAGCGATCATCGCGAGAGCGTGGCAGGGTTCATCGAGGATGAATCCAAGATCGTCTTCCAGGGTGATTGCCCAGACGGTCCCGGCTTCTGGTTCCCGCCGACGGTGTTGGCTCCGATGAGCAACGACGATATGGCGTCCCGTGACGAGATCTTCGGTCCGGTGGTCTGCGTGATCCCATTCGGTGACGAGGAAGAGGCGGTGCGGTTGGCCAACGACACCGTCTATGGGCTCTCGGGGTCGATCTGGACTACCAACGGTGCCAAAGCGCTGCGAGTTGCGCGCGGGATCGATACCGGCGTGCTCTCGATCAACTCGAACAGTTCCGTGCGCGTCTCGACTCCCTTCGGGGGCTTCAAGCAATCCGGCGTAGGCAGGGAGCTCGGACCAGACGCACTCGAGCACTACACGGAAGTCAAGAACGTCTTCTATTCGACGGAGGAGGGTTAGATGTCCGGAAGGCTCGATGGAAAGGTGTGTGTCATCACTGGAGCCGCCAGTGGGATAGGTGCGGAGACCGCTGCACTGTTCGAGCAGGAGGGAGCCCGCGTCGTCGGGGTGGACCTCGAGGCAGGTGCACCTGGAGAGCTCTCCCTGCAGGCAGATGTATCCGATGAAGGACAAGTCCAAGCCATGTACGAGGAGGCAGCGGCAAAGTTCGGAGGGGTGGACGTGCTGTTCAACAACGCCGGTATCAACCCGACCGACGACAAGTCGGTGATCGACACAGATCTCGAGGCGTGGGAGCGGGTTCAGACGGTGAACCTGAGGAGCGTTTTCCTCTGTTGCAAGCACGGGAGTCCTCACTTGCTCAAGCGTGGCGGCGGCTCGGTGATCAACACGGCCTCGTTCGTCGCTGTGATGGGCGCCGCCGTCTCACAGGGCTCCTACACCGCCTCCAAGGGTGGTGTTCTCGCTCTCTCCAGGGAGCTCGGGGTCGAATTCGCCCGCAAAGGAGTCAGGGTCAACGCTCTCTGCCCGGGGCCGGTCAACACCCCACTGCTGCAGGAGCTGTTTGCCAAGGATCCTGAGAAGGCCGAGAGGCGTCTCGTCCACGTACCTATGGGTCGGTTCGGTGAGGCCCGTGAGATCGCCCAGGGCGTCCTCTTCCTCGCCAGCGACGACAGTTCGTTCGTGACCGCTTCGACCTTCCTCGTCGATGGTGGACTGTCGGCCGCCTACATCACGCCCGAGTAGCGGCGAAGGCGAGGAATCTCTCAGCCAGACCCCGACCGAGATCGTTCCATCGCAAGATCTTCCGCTCGGTCTCGACCAGGATTCGATCCGGGTCGAGGCCGCTGGCGAGGGCGTCGGGGTCCTTATCCCAGGATCGAAGCCAGGACTGGATGTCCTCGAGGAGGACCTCGGCGTGGAACTGGATCGCCCAGGCTGAATCCCCGATCCTCCACGCTTGAGGGGATGCCGAGTTGGTGGCCAGGACGATGGCACCCTCGGGGGGCAGACAACCGTAGCTGTGCCACTCGAACCCCTCGAACGGCGACCCCATCGGCCCGAGCAGCGGGTCCTCACGGCCAGCTTCGGTCAGTTCGATCTCCGTCCAACCGACCTCGAGCGTCTCGAGCTTCCGGATCCCACCCCCGGCGGCTTGGGTACAGAGTTCTGCTCCAAGGCAGACGCTGAGGATCGGGGTCCCGGCGGCGAGCGCGTCCCCCAGCAGCTCACGGTCATCGGTCAATTGCTCCGGCTCGCCGCTGTCAGGCCCGGTCGGATGCATGGACCCGCCGAGACAGACGATCGCGCCGTAGGAGTCGAGACTGCTTGGAGACGGGCCAGACTCCCATCGCTTCCAGACCTCCAGCTCCACATCAGTCGAGATGGCGGCGTCGCTGAAGACCCCGGGTCCGCCGTCCTCCTCGTATGCGATCGCCACCGCCTTCACGCCCTGAAGTCTGCCAAGAGCATCCTCGTCGGGCAGTGTCACCCCTCATAATCAATTCCGATGTCGTACCTGATCATCGCCACCTGCTTCGGCCTCGCGACGGGCATCGTCGGGAAGATCAAGGGGAGTTCCTTCTTCCTCTGGTTCCTGATCGGGGCCGTTCTTCCCTTCCTCGGTCTGTTGGCGGCGATCTTCTCCCGAACCGACCGCGATGAACCAGAGAGACAGTGCCCACGCTGCCACAAGACCCTGAAGCTCTACGTTCAGGTCTGTCCGAGATGCGGGGAGGACTTGTACCTGCCCGATGAAGTGGACTTCGTTCGCCCCCTGGTCCCTCGCCCCAAGGGCGAGCGCAGCCTGCGCGTCGCGATGGCGTGG
>JBJTBI010000189.1:0-5255 GCA_046091265.1 bacterium | reverse complement strand
TGGATCGCCACCGGGATCACCGGCGCCCCCGAATCGAGCGCGACCTTCCCCACCCCCCGCTTGGGCTCTCCGAGCTCACCCGACCTGGAGCGACCGCCCTCGCAGTAGATCAGCACCAATCCGCCCTTGCCGAGGATCGTCTTCGCAGTGATGAATGCCTCTTGGTCGTCGTATCCGCGGCGAACCGGGAAGACCCCACCGTGGGTGAAGATGAATGAGAGAGGTGGCTTGAACAGCTGTGACTTCGCCATGAACTGGATGTAGCGACGCAGACGCACGCCGGCGAAGAAATGGTCGAGTTGGCTGAAGTGGTTACAGGCGAGGATCACCGAGCCGTCGACCGGCACGTCTTCCATCCCGATCGACCGGAGCCGATAAAAGAGGAGGGTCAACGGGGTCATCAGGAACCGGACGAATGCGTATGTCGCGCCGTAGCCCCGTGCTCTGCGAGCGCGGCGATGGTAGGGCTCGAAGTACTCGGCCGGTCGGGGGTCCTTGTAGACCTGTGGTTTGAGTTTGGCTTCGCTCACTCTGGACTCTCCGAACCAGTATCGCCCGACCAACCCCTGGAACGCTCTACCGCCTCGGCCCAGCGACCGAGCAGTCGCTGGCTCTCCCTGGAAGGCATCGAGGGCTCGAAGGTGGCCGCCGAGCGCCAGAGCGATCCGACCTGCTCGAGATCCCAGAGTCCTGTCTCGATCCCCGCGAGGTAGGCAGCGCCGAGCGCAGTCGTCTCGGCCACCTCCGAGACCACCACGGGCACGCCGAGCAAATCTGCCTGGAACTGCATCAGCCACCGGTTGGCGACCGCACCTCCATCGGCTTTGAGCGACGGGAGAGCGCTGCCTGCAGCCTTCTCCTGCGCCCGTACTGCCTCAGTGACCTGATAAGCGATTCCCTCCAGAGCCGCACGGGCCAGATGCGCTCTGGTGGTCCCTCTAGTCAGACCGACGATCGCTCCCCTCGCCCGCGGATCCCAGTAGGGCGATCCCAGGCCCGTCAGCGCAGGGACGAAGTACACGTCGTCGTTGCTGTCGAGTGACGCTGCGAGCGCCTCGGTCTCGGAGGCATCGGCGATGAGTCCGAGTCCGTCACGCAGCCACTGCACCGCGGCTCCGGTGACGAAGACCGACGCCTCGAGCGCGTAGGTGACCTCGTCACCGATACCCCAGGCCACCGTCGAAAGCAGCCCCTCCTCCGGGACCGGCGGAGCGTCTCCTGCGTTCAACAGCACGAAGCTACCGGTGCCATAGGTGTTCTTGGCCTCGCCGCGGTGGTGACAGGACTGTCCGAACAATGCGGCCTGCTGATCACCTGCCACACCAGAGACGGGAACCTCTCCCCCGAACTCTCCGGTGGTGCCGTAGCGGTGACTCGACGGGAGGGCCTCGGGCATCGAAGCCGGGTCGATCCCGAGCAGGGAGCACAACTCCGGATCCCAGCGCAGCTCCTCGATGTCGAACAGCATCGTCCTGGATGCGTTGGAGTAATCGGTGGCGTGTCGACCGGTCAGTCTGAAGATCAGGTACGAGTCGATCGTTCCGAATACGGCCCGTCTGGCCTCTGGAACGTTTCCGAGCAACCACTCGATCTTCGTCGCGGAGAAGTAAGGGTCGAGGACCAGTCCGGTCTTGGCCCTGACCATCTCCTCCACCCCGGCTTGGGCTCGCAACTCGTCACAGCGTCGGGCGGTCCTTCGGTCTTGCCAGACCAATGCCCTATGGAGTGACTCGCCGGTGGCAGGATCCCAGGCGACCACCGTCTCACGCTGGTTGGTGATCCCAATCGCCGAGAGATCGACGCCGGTGATCCCGGCCGCGGTGAGAGCCTCTGCCCCGACCCGCCTGACCGTTTGCCAGATCTCCTCGGCATCGTGCTCGACCCACCCCGGTTGGGGGAAGTGCTGCTCGAACTCGCTGTAGGAACGACCTGCCTCGTGCCCCTCCGGGTCGAAGACGATGCAGGTGGTTCCCGTAGTTCCCTGATCTATCGCGAGGATCACGGCACGACAGAGGCTATCCGCCGTGCCCTCGGGTTGCCTCCTGCGGGGTGGATATCCTGCCGGACTGTCGATTGAAGGCGGGTGGAGCGCAGCGACACCCGGGAGAAACCGAGCGATTCCCGAGGAGGAGCAATGGCTGAGGTCGAGGCACACATAACCGGGACGGTCTGGAAGATCGAGGTGAAGGTCGGCGACGAGGTGTCTGACGGCGACACGGTCGTGATCCTCGAGTCGATGAAGATGGAGATGCCTGTCGAATCCGAAGACGACGGCGTGGTCAAGGAGGTCCGCTGCGAAGAGGGGCAGTCGGTCTCCGAAGGCGATACGCTGATCGTCCTCGAGTAGGTGGCGGTCCGTTGACCGCCGAGGATCTCGCAGGGGGCAAGCTCCTGATCGACAGTCCGGTGGAGTCGGTGGTGAGACTCACCCTCAACCGTCCCGAGGCACGTAACGCCCTCGATCACGACCTGCTCGACGCGATCACAGGGAAGCTCGGCGAGCTCGCGTCTGACGACCAATTCAGGTGCCTGATCCTCACCGGCGCCGGTAAGGGCTTCTCGGCCGGATACGACATCTCGGGGATACCCACCGACAACTTCGAGACCGACGCTGAGGCCCTCGTCGCCCACCCGTTCACCGCAGCGCTGGAGGCGATCGCCGAGTACCGGTGGCCGACGATCGCCGCGATCAACGGACATGCTCTCGGAGGCGGGCTAGAGCTCGCACTGACCTGCGACCTGCGCGTCTGCTCGACAGAGGCTCGTTTGGGAATGCCCCCGGCCAAGCTCGGCCTCGTGTACGGGCACACCGGCATCCAGAGGTTCGTCGATGCGATCGGCATCCCCGCGACCAAGGAACTCTTCCTCACCGGCCGCACGGTGGACGCAGAGTGGGCTGAACGCACCGGGCTGATCAACTACCTGGCTCCCGATGGGGAGGTCGCTGAGCTCGCGACCGAGGTGGCTGTGGAGATAGCCGGGAACGCTCCGCTCTCGGTCAGGGGGAACAAACAGGCGATCGAAATGCTGAACTCTTGGCCGAGGCTCACCCCCGAGCAGGTCGAGGAGCTGATCGAACTCAGGAAGGCCTCCTTCGCCTCCGAAGACATGCGCGAGGGGGTAACCGCTTTCGCCGAGAAGCGCAAACCCGAGTGGAAGGGCCGCTGAGGCACAGACCGAATCCGGGCCGCTCGAATTCGGTCCGGTCGCAGGCATAGCCTGCGCACCGTGCCTGACTCGACCGAACGCCCCGAGCCGCTGATCAGCTTCGAGGAGGCACTCGCCCTCGGCGAGCTGACCGACCACGACGGGATCGGCGATCTGGTGGAGCGAGCCTGGGAGGTGAGGGTCGGGAATTTCGGAGACTCGACCGACATGTGTTCGCTGGTCAACGCCAAGTCGGGAGGTTGTGCAGAGGACTGTGGCTTCTGCGCCCAGTCGCGATACGCGGAGGCCGACACACCGATGCACGCCATGATGGAGCCCGAACAGATTCTCGAACACGCGAAAGCGGCCGAGGCCGCGGGAGCACACCGGTTCTGCATGGTCACCCAGGGTCAAGGGCTGTCGCGTCGTGACTTCGAGAAGGTGCTCGAAGGCGCCAGATTGGTCGCCAGCGAGACCAATCTCAAGCGGTGCGCCTCGATCGGGCACATGTCCGCCAATCGCGCAAAGAAGCTGAAGGAGGCGGGTATCCAGCGGGTTCACCACAACGTCGAATCCGCGCGCTCGTACTACCCGGAGGTCTCGACGACGGTCCGCTACGAGGGAAGGCTCCGCACGATCGATGCGGTGCGTGAGGCCGGACTGGAGAGCTGCGTCGGCGGCATCCTGAACCTCGGTGAGTCGCCGCGCCAGCGGGTCGAGATGGCCTTCGAGCTGTCCGAGATCAACCCGACCTCGGTGCCGATCAACCTGCTCAACCCCCGAGCCGGAACCAAGTTCGGCGATCGCGAACTGATGTCACCCTGGGAAGTCGTCAAGTGGGTCGCGATCTTCCGTCTGATCATTCCGGGGGCACTGTTCAGGCTCTGCGGAGGCAGGGTCGAGAACCTCGGTGATCTGGCGCCGCTGGCAGTGAGGGCCGGTCTCAACGGCGTGATGATGGGGAACTTCCTGACCACCCTCGGGGTCGAACCGGCCGAGGACCGGGAAATGTTCGAGGCCAACGGTCTCAACGTCGCCCGTCAGCCGGACAACGGCTCGAATCCCCGCCCCGACAACCGGTCGGGCTGGCTCGAGGGAGAGACTCCCGAGGTCCGTACGCCGATCTCCGACCTGATCGATGCTCAGCACGAGGCGCCGATGTGGGATCCCTCCACCCAACTCAGGGTGATCAAGAAGAAGAAGGAAGACGTCCCCGAGTATCCAGAGCGCCCCTCCGATCGTGAGGACGAAAATGCCGCGGTACCCCAGCCTGCCGGCTGGGGCGACTGAGCCGGACCCCATGCCGAGAGGCATCATGGATCCGACCAGGAGGCTTGCCGATCTCCGCCGAGCAGGACTCCAGCGGCGGCTGCGCAACGTGTCGACCTCGCAGGGGCCACGAGTGATGCTGGACGGCGAGGTCGTCCTCACTCTTTGTTCGAACAACTACCTCGGCCTGGCTGACCACCCGAAGGTCCGGAGGGCGGCCGCGAAGGCGGCCTCGAGCCAGGGAGCGGGCTCAGGGGCATCGCGTCTGATCTCCGGCAACATGGACTGCCATCTGGACCTCGAGTCGGAACTCGCGGAGTTCTCGATGGTCGAAGCATCTCTGCTGTTCGGTTCCGGCTATCTGGCCAACACCGGGACGATTGCCGCGGTCGCAGGAATCGCGCCGGGCGGAGTCATCTTCTCCGACGAGTTGAACCACGCGAGCATCATCGACGGCTGCCGGCTCGCCGAAGCGGAGACCTTCGTCTATCGGCACGCAGACCTCGATCATCTCTCCTGGGGCCTGCGCAAGGCGGGCGACCGGGCGAGGCTGATCGTCACCGACGGCCTCTTCTCGATGGACGGGAACCTGGCACCGCTGCCTGGAATAGTCGACCTCGCCGAACGCCACGGTGTGCTGACCATGGTGGACGAGGCCCATTCGACCGGCTGCTTCGGCCCGGAGGGTCGCGGGACGGTAGTCGAGTCCGGCATGGCCGGGCAGGTGGACCTCGTCGTCGGAACACTCGGGAAGGCACTCGGGAGCTACGGGGCCTTCATCGGCTGCTCGAACGAGATGCGTGAGCTCTTGATCAACCAGGCGAGGACCTTCGTCTTCT
>JBJTBI010000188.1:0-39348 GCA_046091265.1 bacterium | reverse complement strand
CGAAGCAGGTCCGCTGGGAGGAGGACCTCTACCCCGAGGGACTCTCGGTCCACCTGACACGATTCTTCGAGGATCGGCTCGCGACGCTTTCCGCGGCTGGCATCGATGCGGAGCAAGTCGCGCTCGATCCAGGACCGGACTTCGCCAAGACACCACGGCAGACCGTCGAATCCCTTCGCGCTCTCGGCGAGATCTCGGTTCTGGGGAGACCGGTCTATCTGGCTGTCTCCCGGAAGGACTTCATCGGTGCGCTCACACATACCCGCCCGAGCGAACGGGGACCCGGGACCTATGCCGCCCTGGCAAGTGGACTGCTGAGCTGTGGCAGGTTGCTGCGGGTACACTACGTAGTCGGCACCCGACGCTTCCTGACGGTCTGGGAAGCGCTGAACGACCCCGATTTCGAGGTACCGGCGGATCTCAGGATCGACCACGCTGTGCGGCGCGAGCAGGGAGACGGGTGAACCAGCGAGCAGGTCGCAGTGAGCCGTGGGACGGAACCATCGGTCTCGGGCGCGCCGACGGACGGCTGGTTCGCGACGGCCATGAAGAATCGCGCAAGGCGAAGCCGGTGCCTCTGCCGCCGGATCTCCACCCCGCACTCACCGAACGCCTCCGGGCTTCGGGTATCGAGAGCCTCTACTCACACCAGCTCGCTGCCTACGAGACCGCGAAGGAATCGAATCTGATCCTGACCAGCGGAACGGCCTCGGGAAAGTCGCTGTCGTTCAACCTGCCGGTGCTCGACGGGATCGCCCATGAGCCGAAGAGGCGTGCCCTCTACCTCTACCCGACCAAAGCGTTGGCTCAGGATCAGGCGAGGAAACTGGCGGCGCTCAGGCCTCCCGGGGTGAGAGAGGCGATCTACGACGGCGACACACCGCGCGAGGAGCGTCCCGCTATCCGGAATCGCTCGAATCTGGTGCTGACCAACCCCGACATGTTGAGCGTAGGGATCTGTCCGCACCACAAAGGATGGGGTGACTTCCTTGCGAATCTCGGCTGGGTCGTGG
This sequence comes from bacterium, assembly GCA_046091265.1. GTDB lineage: Bacteria > Actinomycetota > Thermoleophilia > Solirubrobacterales > 70-9 > CAIUSP01. The sequence goes on along the minus strand of JBJTBI010000188.1, from coordinate 38,335 downwards.
TCGACGAAGCTCATGTCTACCGCGGGGTATTCGGTTCCCATGTCTCGAACGTCTTGCGGCGTCTGCGACGGCTAGCCAGGCGATACGGATCGGACCCGACCTTCGAACTGGCCTCGGCGACCATCGCGAATCCGGGGGAGCTCGCCGAAAACCTGACCGGACTCCCGTTCACGGTCCTCGACGATGACGGGGCACCGCGCGCTGGACGGGAGCTAGCGATGTGGAACCCCCCGGTGATCGAAGAGCGCACTCAGGTGAGGCGCTCGGCCATTTCGGAGGCAGCCGAGTTGCTGGCCGATCTCGTCTCTCAAGAGGTCAGGACGATCTGCTTCATGAAGAGCCGGAAGGGCATCGAGCTGATCAAGCGCTTCGCGGAGATGCGCCTCTCCGAAATCGGCAGACCTGAACTCGGGGAGCGAATCGCGCCCTACCGGGCCGGGTACACACCGGGCCAACGGCGGGAGATCGAGGACCGGCTCTCCAGCGGGGACCTGCTCGCCGTCGCAGCGACCGATGCGCTGGAGCTGGGGATAGACATCGGCCAGCTGGATGCCGCGATCTGCGTGAACTTCCCCGGCACCGTCTCGAGCCTGAAACAGATGTGGGGTCGTGCCGGTCGGCAAAGCCGGGGACTGGCCGTCTACGTCGCAGGCCAGGACGCGCTGGATCAGTTCTTCTGCCGACACCCCGACGAGTTCCTCGACCGCCCGGTGGAGGCAGCGATCCTCGATCACCGGAACGAGCAGATCCAGTCGCAACACCTGCTCGCCGCTGCATTCGAGGCCCCGCTCGAGCCTGACTCGGACGACGAATTCTTCGGTGAGGGGTGGGAGGAAGCGGCCGAGGGTCTGGTGGTCGCGGGCGAGCTGAGGAGGGGTAAGGGGAAGCGGTATCTGACTGCGAGAGGGGAGTTCGTCGCCTCGCGCATCTCGTTGCGCTCGGCGTCGGCCGAATCGATCGCGGTGATCGACACCGGATCCGGCGAGATGATCGGACAGGTCGAATCGGGTCGTGTGTTCGACACCGTGCACCCCGGGGCTGTCTATCTGCACCTCGGTCGGGCCTACGAGGTGACCGATCTCGATCTTGACGCTCGCCGGGCTCTCGTACGGACCTTCGAGGGTGACTTCTATACCCAGTCCCGCAAGGAGACCGACATCTGGATCGAGCAGGAACGCGAGAAGCGAACCACCCTCGGTGTCGAACTCGAATTCGGAATCGTCTCGGTGACCGAGCAGGTCGTCGCCTACCAGCGCAAGAGGATGGGCGACAACGAGGTGCTGGAGACGATCCCGCTGGAGTTGCCGGAGCAGAACTTCGTCACCCAGGCGCTCTGGTACACGACTCCGGGGAAACTGATCTCGCGGCTCCAGGGGGACGAGCTCCTCGGAGCCCTGCATGCCTCGGAGCACGGGCAGATCGCAGTACTGCCGTTGATCGCAATGTGCGATCGCTGGGACATCGGGGGGCTCTCCACCAACGTCCACCACCAGACCGGAGCACCGACGATCTTCATCTACGACGGGCATCCCGGGGGCGTCGGCATCACCCGACGTGGATACGAAGAGTTCGAGCGCCTGGTCGGGGATGCCTTCAGGCTGATCGAGGAGTGTCCCTGTGAATGGGGATGCCCGTCGTGCGTCCAGTCACCGAAGTGCGGAAACCTGAACGACCACCTCTTCAAGGCCGGCGCCTTGGAGTTGATGAGCGGGATGCTCGCGAGCAGGGAGAAGCCGAGCAAGAAGGCAGCCTGAGGTATCGCCTCTGCCTGCCCGCGCAACTCGGGCGCCAATGGCTAGCCTTGGCGCAGCGAGTCTGCGCGATCGCTCGGGGCGAGGTAGCTCAGTTGGTAGAGCACACGACTGAAAATCGTGGTGTCGCCGGTTCGATTCCGGCCCTCGCCACTCCCCCACAGTCTCCAGAGTAAGACCATGAATCCCAGGATCCCCTTCGCCGACCCCGAGAAGCTGCCGCCAACGACTCGCGAGGCCCTGGAAGGGACTCCTGATCTCAGCATCTTCAAGACGCTCGCCAACGCGGAGGCAGCCTTTCCGCACTTCATCGACTTCGTCGCGAGTCTGTGGGACGAGTCCGAATTGAGTGCTCGGCATCGCGAGCTGACGATCCTGACGGTGGCACGGAGCCTCGGATCCGAGTACGAGTGGTCACAGCACATCGAGGTCGCCAGGCTGTGCGGGATCAGCGATGACGAGATCTCACGGATCGACCGACTCGACTTCAGGGAATTCGATCAGGCGGAGGCGGAAATGCTCGCGCTGGTGGCACAGACGGCTGGACCCGACCCGACCGACGGGAAGCTCTTCGAGCGGGTCCTCGGAGAGCTCGGAGATCGCCGGACAGCCGAGCTGATCCTGGTTGCAACCACCTACGTCGGAATCGCCGGCGTGATCGAAGCCTTCGGACTCGAGATCGACGTTCATCGGGGAGTAGGCGACCTCGAGCTCGGCGAGGAAGGCCCCAAGTTGGGCAACTAGGGACATCTGGATCTCCTCAGGGGCGGACCTTCGTCCGCTTCCGCCTCTACCGTCAAGAAAGAGATGGCTGGAAAGACTCAAAAGGCAACGGTGAACGACGAAACCCTTTTCGATAATGGCGAAACCGGTGAGGGCGGCACCGACGGGCGCATCTCGCTCGGAGAGATGTCGGATGGCCAAGCAGTGGCCGGTGCGTTCGGTGTGAGAGAGTGCCAGGTCCTGCAGAAGAAGACCGGTGAGGACTACGTGAAGATGACCCTCGCCGACGCCTCGAGCAGCGTCACCGCCCTCTCATGGGATCGGGCGGCGGAGTTCGCTGCTGCTGCCAAACCAGGCTCCGTCGTCTTCGTCGAGGGCAAGTTCTCGGTCCACCCGCAGTTCGGCCGGCAGATCAAGCTGAGCCAGGTCCGCGAGGCGGCTGAGGACGAGTGGACCCCGGAGGATCTGACTGCCGGCCCGCCGATGCCGGTCGACCGGATGGAAGCGGATCTTCGTGACCTGATCGGGACCGTCCAGAACGACCAGCTCCGTGAACTGCTCGAGCGCTTCTTCGGATCGGAGACCGAACGCTGGCAGAGATTCAGAGACGCCCCTGCCGCCAAGCACTACCACCAGGCCTATCCGGGCGGACTGTTGGAGCACTCACTGACCGTCGCACAGGGCGTCAGCGCAGCCTCGGCCTTGTTCCCGAGGATCAACCGGGACGTGGCGGTCACAGGAGCCCTGCTCCACGACTTCGGAAAGACCGAGGCCTACAACGACGATCCGGTTGCGATCGACTTCACCGACGCCGGCAGGCTGCTCGGAGAGATCCCCATCGGCTACTTCCGGGTGCGGACCGAGATGGAGTCGATCGACGGCTTCGATCCGGAACTCGCACAGGCCATCTCCCACATCATCCTCTCCCATCACGGTTCGCTCGAACACGGATCGCCCGTGGTTCCTTCCACGCGCGAGGCCGCTCTCGTCCATGCGATGGACAATCTCGGCGGCACCCTCGGCAGCTTCGACCGTCTGCAGCGTGAGCTCGCCGACGGCGAGAAGTGGTCACAGTTCGATCGGGGTCTGTCGGCCTCCGCCTACTTCGGTGAAGCCGGCGAGTAGGCCCCAGACCTCGCCCTCCCGAAGCGCGGAACCAACCCGTATAGCGCCTCTGCAGCCGCAAAGTGCGCACTTTTGGCTGACCCGGGCGAGGTGCGAGGCCGCGCCCAGATAGGCTGCCCAGACTCTTGGCCAAGGACACAGAAAAACTCATCCGGCAGCTCTCGCTGATCTCCTTCCTGATGGCGCAGGGACGTCCGGCTTCGGCCCTGGAGATCAAGCGCGAGGTTGAGGGCTACAGCGACATGAACGAGGATGCGTTCGCGCGGCGCTTCTACGCCGACCGTGCGGAACTCGAGAGCCTCGGGATCACCCTCCACGTGGAGCGTCCGGGAGAGAGTCTCCAAGGCTACGAATCAGAGCTCTATTCACTCCCGCCGGAGAACTACTACCTGCCCGCGATCGAGTTCTCGGACGACGAACTCGCTGCGATGGCCACCGCTCTTCGCCTGCTCGAGGGCGAGTTCGCGTACGCGGAGCCACTGCGGCTGGCACTCCAGCAGGTCTCCTGGGGCAAACCCTCTCCCCTTACCTCGCCCGAAGAAGCGAGCGTCGAGGTGCGCATCACCGCGAAGGCCGACGGCGCTGATGTCTCCCAGCGGCTCTCGAAGGTCGAGACTGCGATCTCACGTCGCAAGACGATCGAGTTCACCTACTACACGATCGAGCGGGACAAGACCGAGAAACGAAAGGTGGATCCCTATCACCTGGTCTACCGAGGTGGGCAGTTCTATCTGATCGGGCACTCGCACGAGCGCGACGCCGTTAGGGTCTTCCGGCTGTCGCGCATGCAGGGCAAGGTCTCCTATGCCTCCAAAGCGGAGCACGACTTCACGCCACCCGAAGACTTCGATCGCCGGGACTATGCGAGCCGAGCCGAGTGGCAGCTCGGTGAGATCACCGGCAGGGCGAAGATCTTCCTCAAGGATCGAATCGCTTGGCTGGTGGAGCGGGACTTCGGCCAGTACGGCGAGATCCGGCGCGCCGTCAAAGGTGACTCTGCTCCCGGCCGTGGAGCGATCTTCGAGACCGACTATGCCTCGGCCAAACTCATCGTCGCCTGGGCGCTCCACTGGCGCCAGAATGCGCTCGTACTCGATCCTCCGGAGCTCGCCAGCGAAGCGAAGGAACGCCTCGCGTTGCTGATCGATCGCCACCAGGGGGATTTCAAGACCGCTCGGCGATCTCCGAAGAAGCGAAAGAGCACTCAACGGGCATCTCGGTCGGGTAGCCGCTCGGAATCGGCCATACGTCCGGAGAGGTTTGCCCGACTGACCACGCTCGCCGGGATGCTGATCGACTCCTCGACCGACCTCGAGCCGCTCCAGACGGAAGAGGTCAAGACCCGACTGAACCTCACCGACGATGAACTCCGGGAAGACATCGACCTGCTCAATGTCGGCAACTTCGGTGGTGGCACCTACGTGCTCTATGCGGAGATCGTCGAAGACACGATCGAGGTCGACGCCCAGCCGTACGGGGACAGCTTCGCCCGACCGGCTCGTCTGCTCCCGCTCGAAGCGAAGGCGTTGGTGGCGGCAATCGACCTCTTCGGGGATCACCTCCCCCAGAGCGGGCTCGTCACCGCTCGGAAGAAGGTCGTCGCCGCACTCGGACACGACCCGTCGGAAGAGGGTCTGGAAATCGCATCGTCAGGCGGGGACGACTCGGAATCCGCCCGCATCGTCAACGAGGCGATCGCTGGCAAGAAGGTCCTCGCGCTCAACTCCTACAAGGAGAACGAGGACGAGTTCACCAAGCGGGAGATCGAGCCCTACCGCCTCGCCAACGGCTCCGAGGGCTGGTACGTGGCGGCCTGGGACCGTAAGCGCAACGACGTGAGGCACTTCCGCCTGGACAGGATCAAGGAAGCCACACCGACCAGAGAGACCTTCGAGCCTCGCGAGGAACTCGAAGAGATCGCCGCGTTCGAAGGCTGGCTTGCGAGCGGAGAGGTACCGACAGCAGATATCGCCCGGATCTGGGTCTCGCCTGAACGCGCACGATGGACGCGCGAAGAGAGCACCGTCGTCGATGAACTCTCCGACGGTTCGATCGTGGTCGAGGTTCCCTACGGGAGCATGGACTGGCTCCTCAGAGAGGTACTCAAGGGCGCGGGTGAGTTGGTGGTACTAAAGCCCGAAACAGCGCGCCAGGCGGTAGTCGAGCAACTGACCGGCGATGCCCAGGCGGCCCCGACGACCAAGAAGCGATCGACATCTGCCAGGAAGCCAGCCTCGAAGGCGGCCTGACCCCGCTTCCTGCCGAGGTCCGTGTCCGTAGGCTCTGGACATGGCCCGTCCAACACTCGATCTGACCACGATCACGGCCCCGAATCCCGGGCCGATGACTCTCACAGGGACCAATACCTATCTCGTCGGGCGAGGACCGACGCTGGTGATCGACCCCGGCCCCGCAGACGAAGCGCATGTGGAGATCGTCCTCGAGGCAATCGAGTCCCGGGGCGGGCACGGTGGGATCGTCGTAACCCACCGACACGGCGACCACTCCGACGCGCTCGGGCTGATGCGGGAGACGGCCGTGACCCTCGCCGACTCCGAAGAGATCGGAGGACTCAGGGCGGTCGCGACACCAGGCCACGCTGTCGATCACTTCTGCCTGATCCTCGAACCCGAGCACCCCGCTCATCGCGAGGAGTCGGTCGGACGGGTGGTGTTCGTCGGAGACCTCCTCCTCGGCACGGGCTCGGGACTGGTGCCCCCGAGAGCCGAGGGTGGCTCCCTGGCCGACTATCTCGATTCGCTGCGAAGGGTGCGAGCTCTAGAACCGGATCTGCTCTACCCCGGGCACGGTCCGGTGATCGATGACCCACCAAGGGTCATCGACGCGTACCTGCAGCATCGCCTCGACCGCGAGGGAAGACTGATCGAGGCCCTCGACACAGGAGAGCGTTCCCGGGAGACGCTGCTGGACCTGGTCTGGGACGATGTGCCAGCAGAGCTTCGACCGGCCGCAGCGCTTGCAATGAAGGCGCACCTCGAGAAACTGATCGACGACGGCGTGCCAGGTGCAGATTCAATCGACTAGAGCGCTCGGCGCCAGAGGACGCTGGACCAATCTATCTCCTCGATCGGCTCATGGATGCCACGAGCGGCGCGAAAGTCTTCCACCGCCTTCCTGCAAGCGTCGATTCTGTAGTCATCGATGATCACGTAACCGCCAGGCGAGAGCTTGCCATAGAGGTTCTCGAGTATGTCTTGGGTCGAGGAGTACATATCGCCATCTGCCCTCAGAACCGCCAGACGACCCACCGGAGCGTCGGGAAGCGTGTCCGAAAACCATCCTTCGAGGAACTCGACTCGATCGCTGAGCAGACAGTATTTGCTGAAATTCCATTTCACATGGTCTAGGGAGACGGCAAGTTCCGAGTAGAGGTGCCATCCCTGTTCCTCTTCGGCATCGGGGGTTTCAGGTGCAGGCTCTGGAAGCCCACGAAATGAATCAGCCAGCCAGACCTTGCGGTCGAACTCGCCGTAAGCATCGAGCACGCCGCGCGCAAAGATCGACGCGCCGCCGCGCCACACCCCACACTCGATGAAGTCGCCTGGAACCTTCTCCTCCACCACCGACCTGAGGCAAATCTCGAGATTGTCGAGTCGTTTGCGGCCGATCATCGTCTCGGCCTCCGATGGCCAGTCCATACCGTTGTCTCTGAGGGCCGAATCTTCCTCCGCTCTGGCCCGTACGAGGTCCAACCCTGCCCAGCGGAATGGAACCCTGACGGCCCGCTGAACGCGCCTCGCGAAGTGACTGCTGCCGGTATTGCCCTCGCCGATCGGCTGCATCGACTCGGAAAATCCCTCGCGACGGACCAACCTCTTCAGCAGATCGATATACCCGTCGCGAAAGGCGACCTCGGGGTCTGGACGATCCGGGACGGCCATCGCTGGTGAGCATAGATGCTCCCCTTGCGCCTATTCTCAGGCAAGCCCGATGAGCCGTCGCGACCAGATAGTGATGACCGAGGCGGAGCAGCTCGATTTCCTCGGACAGGAGCGGATCGTCAACGTCGCCACCTTCGGTCCCCGAGGTTGGCCTCATCTGATGCCGCTCTGGTACGTCGTTCGGGATGGAGAAATCTGGGTGTGGACCTATGGAAAGTCCCAGAAGGTCAAGAACCTCGAGCGCGACGATCGCGCGACCCTGCTGATCGAGTCCGGCGATGAGTACCAGGAGCTGCGGGGAGTGCAGATCGAGGCAAAAGCGGAGCTGATCACCGAGTTCGACACGGTCTTCGAGTTCGCCAAGGAACTCACGATCAGATACGCCGAGGGGATCGAATCGATCGAGGGAGATGCTGCCGAGGCCCTGAAGGCTCAAGCGTCGAAGAGGGTCGTGATCCGCTTCCATCCGGTGCGCACCGCCAGTTGGGACCACCGCAAGCTCGGCGGCACCTACTAGCTCCGGGCATACGCAATTCCGCTGGCCTTCCGCCCGCGGCCCGGCAGTAGCCTGAACACTGATGAGCGCAGATCTGAAAGGGCTGATCCTCTCGGGTGGTGCCGGCACACGGCTGCGGCCGATCACGCACACGTCCGCCAAACAGCTCGTCCCGGTGGCCAACAAGCCCGTCCTCTTCTACGGAATAGAGGCTCTGGTAGAGGCAGGTATCTCCGAGATCGGGATCATCATCGCTCCCGCGACCGGCGACGAGATCCGCGATGCAGCAGGAGATGGCAGCAGCTTCGGAGCCAGGATCACCTACATCGAACAGGCCGAACCGCTGGGCTTGGCCCACGCGATGTTGACAGCAGCCGACTTCCTCGCCGACAGCCCCTTCGTGATGTCCCTCGGCGACAACCTATTGCGAGACGGAATCGTCGATCTGGTAGAGGCCTTCCGCAATCAGGAACCCGACGCCCTGATCCTGCTCACACCGGTCGATGATCCCTCCTCTTTCGGGGTTGCCGAGCTCGATGGCGAGCGAGTGGTGCGGCTGATCGAAAAGCCAGAGGATCCTCCAAGCGATCTGGCTCTCGTCGGCGTCTACATGTTCGCGCCGTCTATCCACCAGGCCGCCCGGGAGATCGAACCATCGCCGAGGGGGGAACTCGAGATCACCGACGCGATCCAGAGGTTGATCGACGGTGGCTCCAAGGTGAGCGCACATCGCGTCAAGGGATGGTGGAAGGACACCGGGCGGCTCGAGGACATGCTCGAGGCCAATCGTCTGGTACTCGAAGACCTCGAATCCAGCATCGATGGCGAGCTGATCGACTCCGAGGTCGATGGACGTGTGGTCATCGCGTCGGGAGCGAGGCTGGAGAGAACCGTCGTCAAGGGCCCCGCCGTGATCGACGCCGATGCCGATCTCCGAGACGCCTACATCGGTCCCTACACCTCGATAGGTCGCGGAGTGTGCGTGACCAACTCAGAGATCGAACACTCGATCGTCCTAGCGAACTCCAGCATCTCAAATCTCGGCTCACGGATGGAACGGAGCCTGCTCGGGCGCAACGTGACCATCACCGGGGGAGCGGACCGGCCAAGGGCGCTGCAGTTCCTTGTCGGCGACCACGCAGAGATCACGATGCCATGACCCTCACGGCATGAAGATCCTGATCACCGGAGCGAGCGGGATGCTCGGAGGGGACTTCACAGTAGCCGCGCGAGAACTCGGCCACGAGGTGATTGCACTTTCCCGCAGCGACCTCGACCTGACCGATCAGTCGGCCGTCGAGACATTGGTCAGGGAGCATGCGCCCGCAACGGTGGTCAACTGCGCCGCTTGGACGGACGTCGAAGGGGCCGAAACCCACGAGGAGGAAGCCACCGAGGTCAACGCTTCAGGAGCTGGTTACCTGGGAGCTGCGGCGGCGGCGATCGGGGCGAGTATCTGCCAGATCTCAACCGACTACGTCTTCGACGGGACCAAAGGGACCCCGTATGTCGAATCCGACCCGACCTCACCGATCCAGGCCTACGGCCGGTCGAAGCTGGCCGGAGAGGAGGCTGTGCGGTCGGCCAACCCCGACCACTTCATCGTCAGGACCTCTTGGTTGTTCGGAATCGCAAACGAGAGTCCGAACTTCGTGGAGACGATGCTCGAGCTCGGATCGACCGGCGAGCCGGTGAAGGTCGTCCATGACCAGATCGGCAGCCCGAGCTATACGGGTCATCTCGCAGGAGGGCTGGCACGCTTGATCGAGACGGACTCCTACGGGATCCATCACATCTCCGGGTCCGGACAGTGCTCCTGGTATGGATTCGCAGAGGAGATCTTCAGGCAGGCGCAGATGGAGGTCGACCTGATTCCGATCGACTCTGCAGAGTTCCCGCGACCTGCTATACGCCCCGGGAACTCGGTTCTGGTCAGCGAGTGGGACACTCCGATCATGCTCCCCAAATGGCAGACCGGCCTGACCGAGTATCTCCAGCGCCGAGGCGCTTCGGATGCAGGCGAGGTGACGGCATGAAGTTGCTCGTCACAGGCGGCGCAGGCTTCATCGGTTCGAACTTCGTCGAGCGTCGGCTCGAGGTCCATCCTGAAGATTGCATCGTCGTCCTCGACAAACTGACCTACGCAGGAAGGCGGGAGAATCTCGCGCCCGCGGCGTCCGAAAGACTCGAGTTCATCGAAGGGGACATCCGGAATCGAGCCGCGGTTTCATCGGCGATCACGGGATGCGATGCGGTAGTCAACTTCGCGGCGGAGAGCCATGTCGATCGCTCCATAGAGACGCCTGGTGAGTTCATCGAAACCGATGTATTCGGCACCTACGTCCTGCTCGATGCGGCCCGCGAGGCCGGCGTACGGCATCTGCAAATTTCGACCGACGAGGTCTACGGTGACTTCTCCGGCACAGACGGGTCGGCCACCGAGTCCTCACCGCTCGACCCCTCCTCTCCGTACTCGGCCTCGAAAGCCGGAGGGGACCTGCTCGTCGGTGCGTTCGTCCGCACCTACGGCTCGGATGCGTTGATAGTGCGCGCATCCAACAACTACGGTGCGCGCCAGCATCCCGAAAAACTCATCCCCCTCTGCATCCTCAACGCACTCGCTGGCGACCAACTCCCGGTTTACGGGGATGGAAAGCAGGTCCGGAACTGGCTCAACGTCAAGGACTTCTGTACGGCGATAAGCGTCGTGCTCGATTGCGGAGCTACCGGAGAGACCTACAACGTCGGAGGACCGGACGAACTCGAGAACATCGAGGTCGTGAAGAAGATCATCGACCTGGCAGGCGGCGATGAGTCCCGAATCGACTTCATCGAGGACCGTCCTGGTCACGACCTTCGCTACTCGCTGTCCTCGGCTCGGCTCGAGGCGCTCGGCTGGAAGGCGGAGGTCGGCTTCGACGAAGGGATCGAAGACACCTTTGCCTGGTACCGGGACAACCCGCAGTGGTGGGAGCCGATCCGGTCGGGTGAGTATCGCGACTACTACCTGAGCCATTACGGCCAAGAGTTGGGTTCAGGCTCAGACTGATGAGCTTCGAGCGCCTCGACACCGAACTGGAGGGACCGATCCTCTTCGAGGTGTCGGCCAACGAGGACCCACGGGGCTTCCTCAGCGAGAGCTGGCGGAGCGACATGATGGATGAGCTCGGCATCGACTACGAATTCGTCCAGGAGAACCACTCACGGTCGATCAAGGGAACGCTCAGAGGTATCCACTTCCAGACCGCGCCAGGCCAGGCGAAGCTGGTTCGCTGTGCCCGTGGAACGATCCTCGATGTCGCGGTGGACCTGAGGCGGGAGTCACCCACCTTCGGGCGCTGGGAAGGGTTCGACTTGAGCGACGTCAACAGGCGTCAACTGCTGGTCCCGATCGGCTTTGGTCACGCCTTCTGCGTTCTCAGCGACGAAGCCGATGTGATCTACAAGCTCTCCAGCTACTACGACGCCGCCACCGAAAGCGGCATCGCGTGGAACGACCCCGATGTGAACGTCGACTGGCCAGCCATGTCACGCTTGGTCTCGGAGAGGGACAAGAGTGCTCCCAAGCTTTCAGAGATCGCCGATGACCTCCCCTGGTAGCCACCCGAGAGCGTTACCTTCCCACACGCGCACGCCAGAGGCTGGATAATCCAGAAGGGATGGAGGAGAGAGCCGAAGGCATCGTGCAACTGCTGGCAGGGGTTCCCCTGTTCTCGTCGCTCTCGGCTGACGAGTTGAAGCAGGTTGCCGCCCTCGCCATACCCCGTCGGTTCCCAGCCGACACCAGGGTGTTCAGCGAGGGAGACGATGGTGGGACCTGTTTCGTACTCAAGTCGGGGTCCTGTCGTGTGACCAGAGAACACAGGGACGGTCGGGCGATCACCCTCGCCAACCTCGGTCCTGGTGCCGTCTTTGGTGAGATGTCGCTTTTCGATCAGGGAACGAGATCCGCGACCGTCGAGACCGCAGACGCGGTCGAACTGCTCGCCATACCCGCTACCGACATGCGTTCGCTGCTTCGGCAGTATCCGGAGCTGGCCGAGAAGATGGTCGTCGCTCTCGCCGAGAGGCTCCGTGCTGCGAACGAGCGTCTGGCCAGCCAGTCCTTCCAGACCGTTCCCGCAAGGGTTTCAGCGGCTCTGATCCAGGCGCTCTCGACTCCTGAAGCAAGTGCCGGGGGCACCAGCGAACCGGTCACCTTGAGCATGCGTCAGGCGGATCTCGCCCAACTCGCAGGCACCTCGCGGGAGAGCGTCAGCAGGTTCATCGCGGGTCTGGAGCGCGAGGGTGTGGTCAAGGTCGGACGGGGCAGGCTGACGATCCTGCGCCCGGAGGATCTCCAGAACTACGTCCCTTGAGCGACTACCCCGGATTGAGGGCCCAAATGGTCGAGCAACAGCTTCGGGCCCGGGGAATCACCGACGAGCGGGTCCTCACTGCGATGGGAGCGCTACCGCGAGAGGTATTCGTCCCCGAGGAGAGCAGACATCTCGCCTACGCAGACGGAGCCCTGCCGATCGGATTCGATCAGACGATCTCCCAGCCTCTGATGGTTGCCGAGATCTGCCAGAGCCTGCTTCTGACCGGAGATGAGAAGGTGCTCGAGATCGGAACCGGGTCGGGTTATTCGGCGGCGATCCTCTCCCATCTCTGCAGGGAGGTGATCTCGATCGAGCGGATCCCGGAACTGACCAATCGGGCAGCGGAAGCGCTGCGTGAGTGCGGAATGGACCGCATTACCTGTATTTCAGGGGACGGTTCTGGTGGCTGGCCTGCGCTGGCTCCTTATGGCGCAATCGCGGTACACGCGGGGGCTCCGAACCTGTCGGAGCGGCTCGTCTCCCAATTGGAGCAGGGAGGGAGGCTGGTGGTCCCGGTCTCGGCAGACGGCGGTGAGGTGCTGACCCGAGTCACGCTCGGCGACGCCGGAGAGCGTAGCGTCGAGGAGATCGGGCCCTGCCGCTTCGTACCGCTGATCGGAGAGGCCGGCTACGAGGGCTGAGCGCCGTTTGGCTATCGGCGCTTGATCTCGCAGCTGTCGAATAGCGTAGGACCGCCGCCGCCCCGGCAATCATCTCTGCCGATAGATCCGAAGAGTCTGTCCTCGCCGCCGAGCCCCTTCAAGAGATCATCACCCTGCCGCGCATAGATGGTGTCGGATCCATTCGTCCCGATCAGGACATCCTTCTGACTCGTGCCCTCCAGGATCTCGAGGTCAGCAGATACAGTCGTTGCAGCGCACGACGAGTCGTTGCGGGCCTTGGCCGTGCCCCCCAACTTGGCCTCGATACCCACCTCCTGAACGCGCGCGAATCCGGCGATGTCCTGGATGCCTCCACCTCCCGAGAAGGAGTGCGGAACGCAGATCGTGTTGGTGACCAGCTGGTCGTTACCGTCGCCACCGAGCAGATCATCAGCACCGATATTGCTGATCAGGGCGTCTGCGCCGGCCCGACCCGAAAGCAGGTCGCGACCGCCACCGTCGATGATCACATCGTCCAGAGGACCGCCGATCACCTCGTCATCACCATCGGAGCCATCTAGGTCGGTCGTAGCGGTATCGGCGACAGCGGAGTTGATCTCGATGTGGTCGTCTCCATCGCCTGTCCAAGCGGCGATGAAGCCGAGATCGGTGGGGATCTCACAGCTTGCTCCGCTTGCGGTAGCGGTGCAGCCGTTTCCAGCAGAGAGGGGCGAAGAGGAAACGATGCTCACAGTCGTCCCAGAGGAGGTGACGACCCAGTCGTCGTCAGCGCTGTCGTCGCCGATCAGGACCAGCCCGACATCCCGATCGGTGCGGTCGTCGACCAGGACCTGCTCGTGGGCGCAGCCTGGGGCTCCGCATAGATCCTCGAACGCCCGTCCGGAGTTGTTGTCATCGGCGTAGGGCGAGCCGAGAATCGATTCGATGCTGCTCAGGGTCTCGGAGCTGCCATCGTCGCCGGCCGCCGAACCGGAATCGATCCTCACGCCCGGAATGCCCGCGCTCGCCCCAGGGGGTGTGGCCGTGGCGAAACTCGCGGTATCGCTCCCCGCGCCACCGAAGTAATCGTCACCGTTGGTACCACCGCGCAATAGATCGGCATCCTCGTCGCCGTAGAGGAAGTCGATCCCGTGACCGCCGAGCACCACATCGTCTCCGGCTCCGCCGTAGAGATGGTCGTCGACCTGATCACCGTAGATCCGGTCCGGACCCGATCCTCCGTAGATGAAGTCACTGCCGTCTCGGCCGCGGATGTAATCGGCACCGCTGCCGCCGTACACCGTCTCACCGCCCGCGCCCGTATCGATGAAATCATCTCCGTCCCCGCCGCGGGTCGCCTTTTCCCTCCCGTCCTGACCGAACACGGTGTCATCGCCTGAACCAGCGTCGATCCAGTCCTTGCCGGCGTCGGTGTAGATGGAATCGTCGCCGCTGGAGCCGTAGATCCTGTCCACGCCACGACCGGATCGGACGAGATCGTTGCCCGCTCCTCCGTAGACCTTGTCTCCGCCCTTCTCCCCGATTATCGAGTCGGCGCCGTCGTTTCCGAACACGCGATCGGCACCGCTGCCGCTGTTGATCTGGTCGTCTCCCGGTCCGCCGCAAACGGTGTCCGGACCCTTGGATCCGGTTCGGGTGATCAGAACGTCGTTGCCGCCTCCGAGCACGATCACCTGAGGACCGATCGGGTTGATCAGACGGTCATTGCCAGAGCCCTTGACGATGTCGGCGACCTTTCCGCCACAGGTCGGGCGGGCCTGGGTCAGAGAGACATCCAAGGCGAGCTGGGTCGCCAAGACGGTCGCGGTGAGGAGTAGGGGGTATCTGATTGATTTCATGGCATATTCAAGAACCCGCACGGGAGCCAAAGGTTGCGTGCCTGCTTGCTCTAGCCTGCCCATGGTGAGCGGGATCTACGTACTCAACTTCTACTCTGCCGTATTCGTCGACCAACTGAAGCGTGGTCGTAAGACGGCGACCATCCGGCTTGGTGACAAGTCGCGCAAGTACAAGCGCGGCCTGGTGGTCTGGATCACCGTCGGGTACCGACATCAACCGCGCGAGAAGATATTTGCGGCGGTGGTCGACGATGTCGAGGTCAAGAAGGCCTCCGAACTCTCCCCCCGGGACATCGAGCACGACAATCCCGAGTTCCGTCGACTCGAGGACAGCCTCGCGTTCCTCGAACAGATCTACGGTAGGTCGATTTCCCCCGATGACACCGTCAGCGTGATCCGCTTCTCCCAGATCGTCGAGCGTCCCGGGGCCCTGCTCGGGGGGAACGGCGACCCCCCATCCCAGAACTGACGATTTCGCCGAAAGTCTTGGAATAACGGCGATCGTGGCCTATACTCCTTTCCAAGTTGGCACTCTCCACCTGAGAGTGCCAAAGCGCCAGAGGCACGCTGAACGCCTGTCCTGAGCGCAGACAATTCGACCCTCAGCAACGGAGGTATCAACGATGAAACTGAAGCCCCTGGGTGACCGCCTGATTGTGCAGGCAACCGAGGAAGAGGAAAAGACTGCGAGCGGGATCGTCCTGCCCGACACCGCCAAGGAGAAGCCCCAGAAGGGGAAGGTCCTGGCCGTCGGTGACGGTGCGCTCAACGAAGACGGCAGCCGCCGTCCTCTCGACGTCGAGGAGGGCGACGAGGTCCTCTACTCCAAGTACGGAGGAACGGAAATCACCATCGACGGCGAGGAACTGCTCGTCCTTCGCGAGTCAGACGTACTCGCCAAGGTCGGTTAGTCCCAGCCACTCAACAAGGAGGAACCAGAAGAAATGTCTTACAAGGAACTGAAGTACGACGAAGAAGCACGCGGAGCGCTGCAGGCTGGCGTAGATGCCGTAGCGAATGCGGTCAAGGTGACCCTCGGCCCCAAGGGCCGCTACGTGGTGCTCGACAAGAAGTTCGGCGCGCCCACGATCACCAACGACGGCGTGACCATCGCCCGCGAGATCGAAGTCGAGGACGTCTTCGAGAACCAGGGTGCTCAGCTCGTTCGCGAGGTCGCCACGGCGACCAACGACGTGGCCGGCGACGGCACCACGACAGCGACCCTGCTCGCCCAGACGATCGTTCGTCACGGCCTCCGCAACGTCGCGGCCGGAGCAAACCCGCTCGGCCTGCGCAAGGGGATCGAGATGGCCGTCGGACAGGTGGTCGAGCAGCTAGCCACCAAGCAGTCGAAGGAGATCTCCGGCAAGGAGCAGATCGCCCGCGTCGCCGAGATCTCGGCTGCTGATGAGGAGATCGGCAACATCATCGCCGATGCGATCGACAAGGTCGGCAAGGACGGTGTGGTGAACGTCGAAGAGGGCCAGACCTTCGGGATGGAGCTCGAGTTCACCGAGGGAATGCAGTTCGACAAGGGCTACATCTCCCCCTACATGGTCACCGATCAGGATCGGATGGAAGCGGTCCTGGAAGAGCCCTACGTGTTGATCGTCAACCAGAAGATCGGTTCGGTCAGGGATCTCCTCCCGGTACTCGAGCAGGTGATGCAGGGTGGCAAGCCACTCCTGATCATCGCCGAGGACGTCGAGGGCGAGAGCCTCGCGACGCTGGTCGTGAACAAGCTCCGTGGCACCTTCACCGGTGTAGCGGTCAAGGCTCCGGGCTTCGGCGATCGCCGCAAGCGCATGCTCGAGGACATCGCGATCCTCACCGGCGCAGAGGTGATCACCGAGGAGATGGGTCTGAAGCTGGAGAACACCCAGCTCACCCAGCTCGGTTCCGCCCGTCGCGTGGTCGTTAGCAAGGACGACACCACGATCATCGACGGCGGCGGCGACAGCGACCAGATCAAGGGTCGGATCAAGCAGATCAAGTCCGAAGTGGAGAACACCGACTCCGACTTCGACCGTGAGAAGCTGCAGGAGCGCCTGGCCAAGCTGGCTGGCGGTGTTGCAGTGGTCAAGGTCGGTGCGGCCACCGAAACCGAGATGAAGGAGAAGAAGCACCGTGTCGAGGACGCCCTGCAGGCGACCCGTGCGGCGCTCGAAGAGGGGATCGTCCCTGGCGGCGGCGTGGCACTGCTGAACGCACAGGATGCGGTCGACCTCGACTCCTACGAAGACGACGACGAGCGCACCGGTGCATCGATCATCAAGCGCTCGCTTGAGGAGCCGATCCGCCAGATCGCTTCGAACTCAGGGTTCGAGGCATCGGTAGTGGTGGAGAAGGTCAGAGGTATGAAGGCCGGAGAAGGCCTGAATGCCGGAAACGGCGATTACGGAGATCTGATCAAGGCCGGTGTCATCGACCCGACCATGGTCACCCGCTCCGCGCTGCAGAATGCAGCCTCGATCGCCAAGAACATCCTCACCACCGAGGCGATCGTCGCCGAGCCGCCCGAGAAGGACGGCGGCGGAGGCGGCGGAATGCCCGGCGGCATGCCCGACATGGGCGGCATGATGTAGCCAGCCCTCGGTTCCCGAGGGTCGGATTTCCAAGAACCCCGTCGCTGATGCGGCGGGGTTCTTTTCTTTGCCTCAGCCGATGAGCGGATTGACCGGCGTCGGTTCGACACCGAGGTCACGGAGATCCGAGGAGCCTCTCTCCGACCAGAGCGAAACCGAGAGCATCTCCAACTCCTCCGGGGCAGGGAGCCGCCCCTCGCGGATGAACGGCGAGAGCAAGCGCAGTTTGGTCTCGACTACCGGGAGTGGCAGACGCGCCGAGCGGTGGTGCCTGCGCAGGGCGAGGCCGGCGAGGTATGAGAACTGAGTGGTGGCCTGATCCCCTGCGAGCTCGATCCTGCGCCGACGTTCAGTCGGCTCAGGCGCACCACGGGCGATCTCAGCGCAGACGGCGGCAGCAACATCATCGGCCGCCACTGGCTGGATACGGGTACGAAGTGTTCCCGAGGGAAGCGTCGTCACCGGAAGCACAGAGAGGCCCGAGACGATCCTCTCCCAGATCGAATCCGGAGCGTGGATGACGGAGGGGGAGATGACCGTGGAGGCGAGCTGAGACCCCATCACATCCGCCTCAGCCGCTGCCTTGGAGCGCACGAAACGAGAATCCGAGAGGCCATCCGCCCCGAGACAGGACATGTAGATGAACCTCTCGGCGCCGGCCTGCTCGGCCGCCCGGAGCAGCCTGGCGGTAGCAAGACCATTGATCTGCTCGCTCGACCCGCCGTTTGGGCCCTGATCGCGGAAGGTCGCAGCAAGGTGGACCACCGTCTCCACACCACGGGTGGCGTGACGCAGCGAATTGGCATCCGCCAGATCTCCGAGCACCAACTGGACATCGACTCGCGAAGCACCGAGGTCCTGTGGATCGCGTAACAGCACGCGCAGGGGGTGATCGGCTTCGCTCAAGCGGGGCAGGAGTCGTGTTCCGACCGTTCCGGTCGCGCCGGTGAGGAGGATCATCCCTTCTAAAGGTATCGGGGTGGCCGGGAGTCATCGTTGCGCGGGTCTGCGTAAAATGGCGACTCCGCCAATCGCATTCAGGTTGGTGGTCAACGACAACTCTTCACGACTAGGGAGGAACAGAGAAAGTGGCATACGTCATCGCCGAGCCATGCATCGGGACCAAAGACAACTCGTGCGTCGAGGTATGCCCGGTGGACTGCATCCACCCGACTCCCGACGAGGCCGACCACAGTGAGGTCGAACAGCTCTACATCGATCCGGACGAGTGCATCGACTGCGACGCCTGCGTCGAGGCCTGTCCGGTGGATGCGTGCTTCGCCGAGGATCAGCTCCCCTCGGAGTGGGCAAAGTACACCCAGATCAACGCGAACTACTACGCCTCCAAGAAGTAGCGGTCGCTCGGCGCCCTAGCCGAGTCCTCCTCCACCAACTACCGGCAGCTACTGGATGACCGGTAGTTCCGTGGCCCCAGGCCCAGGGGCCTTCGGACTTGGAGGCGGATCGCTCGCGACCGGCGCAGCCATCATCGGCAAGTCTTCCGGTGTCATCGCGAGTATTCCTCGCGCAGCCTGACGAATCGCCTGAGCCGCAGGTGCATCCGGTTTATCGACCACCAGCGGGCGGCCCTCGTCTGCCCCCTCACGGAGATCGGTCTCGAGCGGAACTTTCGCAAGGAGTGGAACGTCGATCTCCTCGGCCAGGATCTGACCACCGCCCTCACCGAAGATCGCAACCCGTTCTCCGTCTGGAGACTGGAAAGCAGACATGTTCTCGATCACTCCGACCACTTCGAGATCGACCTTCTTTGCCATATCGGCCGAGCGCCGGGCGACGGACTGAGCCGCAGGCTGCGGAGTCGTCACCAGCACGAACTTGGCCTGAGGCAGAAGCTGGGCGAGGCTCATCGAGACGTCTCCGGTGCCCGGGGGTAGATCGAGCAAGAGGAAGTCGAGTTCGCCCCAATCCACGTCTTCGAGGAACTGCTGGATTGCTTTGTGCAGCATTGGTCCTCGCCAGACCACCGCAGCGTCCGACTCGACGAAGAACCCCATCGAGATGACCTTCGGACCGGCGGGCGAGACGAGCGGGATGATCTTCCGGTCGGCGGATACCTCGGGGCGACCATCGATACCGAGCATCCTCGGGATCGAATACCCGTAGACATCGCAATCGAGGGCCCCCACTGCCTTCCCTTCGGCCGCGAGGGCAGCCGCGAGGTTCGCCGTCATGGTGGACTTCCCCACACCTCCCTTACCGGAGGCAACACAGATCACGTTCTTCACCTGAGCGAGGGATCCCTGCGGAAGCTTCGGTCGGCCCAGTTTCTCCTGGAGTTCCGACTTCTCCTCCTCGCTCAACACATCGAAGCCGACCTCCACCTCGGTGACCCCTTCGATCGCCCCCACCCTCTGAGAGACGGCCTGCTCGAAGTGACCGCGAATCGGGCATCCGGGGGTAGTGAGTGAGACTACGACCTCGACCCGCCCGGCTTCGGTGACATCGACAGAGCGGACCATCTCGAGCTCGACGATGTCGCGTCCGAGTTCGGGATCGATCACGCCGGAGAGCGCCTCGGTGATTGCTTCATGTGAGGGTGTCGGATTACTCATCTGCTCTCTCAGTTTCGCAGAAGTGGTCTTCCTGCTGCGCAACCGGAAGAGCCCGCCCTCTCCGTGACTGCTGGAGAGAGCGGGCTGTCCGGACGAGGTCCCCTCGACGGAGGACCGAGGCCGAATGCTCAGACGAGTTCGCGGGCACGCTGAACCAGCGGCTCGATGCGCTGCTTGACCGGATCCATCCGATCGGTGACCGGCGCGATGCGATCAGCGGCACCACGAAGGCGGTCAGCGACCTCTCCCTGTGCGCGCTCACGCACCTCGGATCCGCGGCGACCCGCCTTGTCGAACTCCTCGGCGAAGGTCTCTCGCATCGTCTCGAGCTCGTCGGGACGACGCTCGGGATCGAGCAATGCTTCCACCTTCTCGCGAGCGGGCTCGACGTAGTCGGCAACCGCATTGTCGACGACACCGACTACGGCGTCCACGCCCTCGAGAGCCTGATCGGTGGGCTTGGCTGCAGCCGCTTCGACCTCGGCACTTCCGTTCTTGGACGAAGTCTTTGGGCTCGTGGCCTCGCTCGACTCCGTTTCCTGCTTCTTTCTACCCATCAATTGAATGCACCTCTGTTTCTCGATTGGGTCGTTTTCCTGACTGATATCCGCACTCGAAGAGAGGCGAACACATGTTCTTACCCTCGATCGGGGCAGCGGTTACACCCAGAGGGAAGGGGTTTCTTCAGGCCGTCGAGGTTCGCCGCAGGATCATCCTGCGGAGGCGCCGTATCGGATGGATCCTGGGCAGCCGGCTCGCCCCCACTCTGTCGATCCAAGCCAGCGGCTGATCAATCTCGAGCAGGGTGGGTAGATCCTCGGCGGATCTCCAAACCCGGTTCAGGGTGTCGATTCCACCTGCCTCGACCACCTGATCGCAGAAGGCCTTGCCACGACGGTACTGAGCGAGCTTCGCATCGAGTCCGAGGAGACGGGCGACGACCTGATCGAGGGTCCCTCGGCTGCCGCGGTCCTTCTCGAGACTCTCGCGTAGATCCTCGACTCCCTCTCCCATCTCCGAAGCGGCGGCGTCCATAACGTGCTCCGCATATCCCTCGACCACGGTCATCGCAGCCGTCAACTGGTCGACCAACTCCATCTGCGGTCGAGTCCAGAACAGATTGGCGAGATCGCCCCTCCTGACCGCCTCGGAGATTCCGCGCGGACCGAGGCCGACCAGCTTCGAGAGGACCTCTGAAGTCTTCACGTCCAGAGATGCCTTGGTGAGCAGTTCACGGGCCAACCCGCCGATGTGCTCTCTCAGCCACGGCACTGCCGCGAACTGCAGGGCATGAGTTCCTTCGTGCAGGGCGATCCAGTGGAGGAAGGGTTCGGGCTCCGCGTCCAGCCTCTGCCTGGCGGCCGCGAGGTTCGGTGCGACGAAGAGGAGCCTCGGTGATCTCGCCGGACCGAACAGAGCCACGTCGTACTGACCCACGACCTTCTGCGCCAGATACCCGGTGGCCAGCCCGACCTCTACTCCCGTAGCGGCCGCTCCGAGCCGTCTCCCGATTCCGCTCGGCATCTGCGAACGCTCGATCAACTCGCGCTCGAGCTCGGCAGAGATCTCCTGGAAGGACTTGATCGAGGAGTCGACCCACTCCTCGCGGGTCACCAGTTCCGCGGGTGGAATCTCGGTCCGGGGGCGCAGTCCCGTGTAGTCGCTGACGATTTCGATCGCCCTGTCCGATTCCCGGCGTAATTCCGCCTCACCGGCGCCCAGCCAAGCCGGGCCCTCACCGGCGACGGTGGAGGCGATCCGCTCGGCGAGGTTCCAGTCGACCAGGCGCTCGCTCATTCGAGCAGCGCCTGAGCGGAGAGGAGGAAGTCGAGGTCTGACTCGGTTCGGGCTGCGGCCACGTGGTAGCGGGCTCCGAGATCCAGGGCTGCTTCTTCCAGTGGTTCTCCCGCGAAGCTCAGGTTCGCGCCTGCTTCTCTGACGATGAGTTGACCGGCCGCAGCGTCTACCGAGCGGCAACCGCGCATCGAGAGCATGCCGTCGAAACGGCCCGCTGCCACGTAGACGAGGGAGACGGCGAGAGAACCCGGCGTGCGCAGGCGGAAGACCCGATCGGTCATCTCGTCCGCAACCCTGACCATGCGCTCCGGTCTGGTTGCTTCCATGCCGACTATCTCGAGTCCGTCACCGAGAGACTGATCGAGCCGAACCGGACCTCCGTCTAGCACGGCGCCCGAACCCTTCTCGGCGTAGAACTCCTCAGCCGCACCGAACTCGTATACGTATCCGAAGGTGACCTCGGCCAACGACCTCCCCGTCGAGACGGCGACGCTCAGGCTGTGACAAGGGATGGTCCTGCGAGCGTTCAACGCGCCATCGATCGGATCGATCACGACGATCGTGTGGCTGGCTGAGTCCTCCTCACCGAAACGGACCTCGCCGCGCTCTTCAGAGATCGCGGTGAACGAGTACCCGTCGGAAGCCAACAGTTCCAGCTGCTCGAAGAACACGTCCTCACAGAGGCGATCGATGACCAGCGTGTTGTCGCCCCCCTCTCCAACCCCGTCGTAGTGAGTACGGGCATCGATCCCCACATGCTCGCTGAAGACCCGTCGCTGTCCCTCCACGGCCGAACGGCAGGCCGTCAACCATCGCTCGACGCTGGGCGTCGAGGCAGAGGAGGCGGAACCGGCTCCGGCTGCTGGCGAGTCAGACATGGCTCAATCCTACGACGGGACCGCCGAATGCCGACTCCCCAACTTCCGAGATCGTCTACGCGAGATGGTTCGGAACCGAAATTACCTGCTCCGGCTATGGAATAGCCTCAATCGAAATGGGCTACCTGGACCAAGAGACGACTAGACAACCGATCACCCTGACCGACGCTCAGAGCAGAGCGGCTGACCCGGAACGCAAGGCGGTGCTGATCGCCGGAGGCGCTGGCTCGGGGAGGACAGAGGCGCTGGCAGAGATGCTCGCACGGCTTGCGCGCCGGTCGGAGAGCGCGCTGGCCATCGCCCGGACTACGGCAGGAGCCTCCGCGCTTCGGCGCAGAGCTGAGGCACGGATCAGCGATCAGGGCGTCGAACCGGTCGAGTGCCTACCCGTGTGTGAGGCCGCTGCGAGGCTCCTCGCCGCCCACGGTGAGCTGGTCGGCTCCGACGCCTTCTTCGACCTCCTCGGACCGGGCGAGCGGGTTGCGCTCATGCTCGACGAGTTCGATCAACTCCCGCTCCGGCTCCATGAGATCAGGGGAAACCCGGGGGGACTACTTGCGAGGATCGTGACCCGAATAGATGCGCTGAAAGATGCAGGGACGGATTCGGCTGGCTTCAGGTCCTGGGCGGTTGCGAAGGAGCGGGCGGCAGAGAATCAAGCGGATCTGGATCTGGCCGACCGGGAACTCGAATTCGCCGAGATATTCGAGACACACGACCGGCTGGTCAGGGAAGCCGGGGGGATCGATGGAGGGGAAGCCGTCCTCGCACTCACTGCCCTTCTGGCTGAGCATCCGAGCGCTGCAACGGCGATCGCCGAGAGGCACCCTGCGCTGGTCGTAGACGAGCTCGAGATCCTCTCCGCCGCAGAGCTCCGGCTGGTCGGTGCCCTCGCCAGACGCGCCGCCACGACCGCGCTGGCGTGCGACCTGATCGCCGGATCCGATGGTGGAACCGGGATCGGATGGGCTCGGCATACGATCGATGGACTCGAGGAGATAACCCTCGGGAGTTGCCATCGACACGGCGGGAGGATCTCCGCGACCGCTCTCGCGGCTGCAGACGTGGAGCAGGGTGAGGTCGGAGGCGAGGGCGATCCTGGCGGTGGAGTCGTCGACTTCTGGGTTTGTGAGAACGAACGGGCGGAGGCTCAGGCAACGGCAAGGGAGATCGAAACGATGCTCTCGAACGGCGTCCCCGGAGGTGAGATCTGCGTGGCGCTCGCGGATACACGGGCAGAGCGGGAAATCGCGGCCGCGCTGACCGAGCGCCATGTTCCGTTCCGATCGATCGAGGGGCGCGGATTCCTCAGTCGGGCGAAGGTACGCGACGCGATTGCGTGGCTACGCCTCCTGGCGGACCCGACCGACGGCCCGGCGGCCGTGCGGGTACTGGGACGCGCTCCGATCGAGCTCCGCTCTGTGGATGTGGCCAGCTGCACTTCCATCGCGCGCCGGAGGAAGCTCGACATGGTTTCGGCGAGTGAGGCGGCATTAGAGAGCCCCCAGCTCCCGCAGGATGCCCGCGAGCGTATCCGTGAGTTCCTGGGCCTCTATGCCGCGGCTTCCAAAGCGATGGAGGCCATGACCCCCGACGTCTTCGTGCGGCGGCTGATCGAGCGCATCGGACTGAGACGGGAGCGCCTCTACGGTGCCACGACGGACACCGTCGAGCGCCTGCGGGAGCTCTCCCGACTCGACGAGTTCGCAACCGCCTGGGCGCGACGGCATCCGACGGGATCGAACAGGTCCTTCGTCAATCACCTGATCACCGTCTCGGAGGCCGATCTCCCCTTCTCCGATGACCGCTGGCCACAGAGTCCTGACACGGTTCAGGTGGGACGTCTGGACCGCTTCAAGGGAAACGAGTTCGAAGCCGTATTCGTGCTCGGGCTCAAGGCGGGTGCACTCTCCGGGGAGAGACCTGCAGCGCAACTTCCGGTCGAGTTGGCGACGCAGCGACGGCCGGCCGAGGAGGCCGCCCGACTCGACCTGTACTCGGCGATGACCAGGGCCAGAGAGCGGCTCATCCTGAGCAGACCCAAGACCGACTCGACCGGTGAGCGCGCCGGACCCGCTCCTGCATTCGAGAGGGCCAGAGCGACCCTGAAAGCCACCGAGGACCGTCAGGTCGAGGAGATCTTCGGCCCGGCGGAGGGTCTGCACGCTGCCTACAGGATGATCCAGGAAGAGGCACTCGAAGGCGCTTGGAGGGCTGGGGGCGGCCTGGGCGATCCGCGGCTCGATGCACATCTCGATGTCCACGCGGCCGTCGCGAGATTTCTCGAGGCGATCAAGCTCGCTGCCCTGATCCAGAAGCGGGACGAGGAGCCGCTGGACGAGGCGCTGGAGCACGTCAATCAGTTGCTCTCTCACGACCTGTCGACCGGACAGTCCGAGGCGCTTGGGGAGTCGAAACTGGACGAGTTCATCCTCGCCGGAGAGGCGGAGAGGGAACGCAGTGGCGAACTGGTCGCCGAGCGTGAGGAACCCTCTCTCGAGGCCTTCCTGCCTCGTAAAGGTCAGGGCATGGCGCTGTCTGCGACTGACATCGATCTCTACCGCACCTGCCCGCTCAAGTACAAGTTCGCCAGAGTCTTCGGGATTCCGCAGCAGCAGACCGTCAACCAGAGGGTCGGCATCGCCATCCATCAGGTGCTCGAGCGCTACCACGACCCTGAGAGTCAGCAAACCCAGGAAAGGCTGATGGGACTCTTCGTCGAAGCTTGGCGCAAGGGAGGATTCGGCGAGAGCGACGACGAGGTCCAGTTCCACGACCGTGCGGTGGAGGCTCTGAAGCGCTACTACGAGAGGTCGACCAGGTTGGAGGCGACTCCGCACTGGCTGGAGAAGGGTTTCGACTTCACCATCGGACCGCATCACCTCCGGGGTCGGGTCGACCGGGTGGATGCGCTACCCGAAGGGGGCTTCGAGTTGATCGACTACAAGACCGGCGATCCCAAGGCAGCCAAGGACCTTCGGAACGACGTTCAGCTCGCGATCTACCAGATCGCCGCCAGGGAGTCGTGGGGCATCGAGGAGCCCACCAGGGGGAGCTTCTGGTACGTGCTGGCGGACGAGAAGGTCGCGGTGGAAGAGAGCGGAGATGAGCGGGAGCGGATAGAGGCGCTCACCCATGAGGTCGGAGAGGGAATCGCCGGTCAGGACTTCGAACCGCGACCGTCGCCGACCATCTGCAACTGGTGCGACTTCAAGTTGATCTGCCCGGCCTCGGAGGGCCGGAACGAGGCCGCCTAGCGGCCATCTCCCTGCTGACGCAGGAAGCGCTCGAACTCCTCCGCGATCGCCTCTCCAGAAGGAAGCTCGGAACCCTGATCGAGCCTCTCCGACTGCTCCTCCTCGAGTCTCGAGACCATCTCCGCGATCTCCGGATTTGCCGCAACTGCGTTGCTGACCTGATCCTCGTAGGAGGAGGACTCCTCCTCGAGATCGGCGCCGTCGAGAGCCACGCCGGTCAATCCCTCGAGCCTGCGCAGCAGCGCCAGTGAGGCTTTCGGGTTGGGAACGGCGGCTGCGTAGTGTGGAACGGCCGCCCAGAGGCTGGCCGAGGGCAGGTCTCGCCGAGAGCAGGCATCGTGCAACACCCCCGTGATTCCGACCGGACCCTCGTAGTTGGAACGTTCCAGATCCAGTTCACGAGCCAGGGATTCGTCCGAGGCAAAGCCGGTGATCGGCACCGGGAGGGTGTGAGCCACATCGGCGACGAGAGAGCCCAGCGTCACGATCATCTCGACTCCGAGGGAGTCGGCTGCCTCGGCCAAGGTCTCGGAGAAGGTCCGCCACCGTAGGTTGGGTTCGGTGCCTACGAGAAGGACCAGATCCCTCTCGGCATTAGGGGTCGAGACTGCGAGCAGGATGTTCCCCGGCCACTCGATCTCCCTCTTGCTCCCCTCGGTGAGGGTGATTGTCGGGCGATTTGCCTGGAAGTCGAAGAACTCCTCAGGGTCGATCTGAGCGATCAGTTCAGCGTCCATCGTCTCGGCGATGGTCGTGACGACCGTCGTAGCCGCACCGGCACCATCGTTCCAACCGGCGAATGCCCCAACCAGGATCGGAGACCGCAGCTCCGGCGGGTCGTTTTCCCAGGCGATCGAATCCATCTGGACGAGCGTAGACCAGCGGGCAGCCGTGCGTCCGACCGAGGCGAAAAGATCGACCGGTGAGCACCCACGCCGCACCCGAACCCGAGCAGACCAGCGAGCAGCATAGGTCCGATGGATCCGATGTTGTGGTCGCCGGTCCGACCATTTCGGAACTACGGCCCGGTCAGACGTTGAGAGGCAATTTTGCCTGCGGGCGAAAGGATCGACTCACGGCACGCAACGGGTCCTCCTACCTCTCGGTGGAGTTGAAGGACAGGACCGGTTCGATCAAGGCGCGAGCGTTCGATCGCGCCGATGTCCTCTCTGCGAAGTTCTCGGAAGGGGACCCCGTACGGGTTGCTGGAAGGGTCGAACGCTTCCGCGGAGAGTTGGTGGTTGAGTTGACCGACATCAGGACCCTCGCACCCGAGGAGGCAGATCCTGAGAGCTTCCTTCCGGCCGCGTACCGGAGTCGGGAGGAACTCGATGGCTTCCTGGAGCACCTGAGTCGGGAGATCTACGACGAGCCCCTGAGAAAGGTGGTCGATGATCTGCTGTTCACCCGCGGAGACATTGCCGAGGCTTTCAGGCGGGCTCCCTGCACTCGGGCAGGTCATCATTCCTATCTCGGCGGCCTGCTCGAGCACACGGTCGCGGTCGGGACTCTCACTCTGGAGACCTGTCAACTGCACCCTCGACTCGACAGCGACCTGCTGATGGCGGCCGCTCTGCTCCACGATGTCGGGAAAGTCAGGGAGTTCACCTACGGTGCGGATTTCGGCCTGACCGATGAGGGCCGGCTGATCGGGCACCTCACGATCGGTGCCGAGATGATCGGTGCTGCGGGCTCACATCTGGCGCCGGAACGGCGGGCCGCGCTGATCAACTGCGTCCTCTCTCATCACGGGGAACCTCCGCAGGCGGGACGCGGCAAGGGCTTCGGCTCACCCGAGGCGCTTGCTCTGTACCGACTCAACGCGCTCGACGCAGGGGTGAAGGGAGCACTCGAGCGAGGTATCGGGGTGAACGACTAGCCGGTCGTGGTAGGCCTCAAGGCCCGCATCGCCATCCTTATCGCGACCAGGACCAGCAACGAGGCGAACGCGAGCTTGAGGATCTCTCCGCTGACCGCATTGGCAATCACGACGCCGACCGCCACCCCGGCGATCGCAAGGACCCCCACCAGCAGACCTTCCTTGATGTGGACGTTTCCGTACTCCCGCTGCCGCCAGACTGCGGCGACGGTAACGGGGATGATCGCGAGCAGCGAGGTCGCCTCTGCCTCGACTTGGGAGAGGCCGACGATCAGGACCAGCGCCGGTACGAAGATGATCCCGCCCCCGACACCCAGCATGCCACCGAGGATCCCGGCTGCGAGTCCGCAGGCGATCAGTGCGACGACCGTCATGAAACCACCAACTCCACAGCGACCACCAACAACAAGACCGAGAACATCCCGGCCACGACCCGCTCCGGAATCCGCTGCTGGAGAGCAGTTCCGAGCAGCGCACCCACGGTCCCTGCGAGGCCGATCACGATCGCGTCTACCCAACTGACATTCCCGTAGAGGGCCTGAACCACGACCGCGGCGACTGCGATCACGAAGATCGAGACCATGCTGGTCCCAGTCGCCTCACGCTCTCCGTACGCGAGCCAGGCGATCAGCAGGGGGACGATGATCGTGCCTCCTCCCACCCCGAACAGGCCACTGAACAGGCCGGCGGCGGTTCCGATCACTGCCAGCTGGAGAATGCGGGGCACGACGGGCGATACTAGAGGACGTGTCCGAGGATTCGACAGACCGACGGCTCGAGGGCCTGGTGCGTGAGGTGCTGGAGAGACCGGATGAGTTCGCGCTCCTGTGCGACCTCGACGGGACCCTCGCTCCGATCGTAGAGCGTCCAGAGCAGGTGGAGATCCCGCAAGCGACTCTCGTGGCACTCGACGGCGCAGCCAGGAAAATCGGGTTGTGTGCGGTCGTGACAGGGCGTCCGGCGGCTGAGGACCGACGACTGACCGGGCTCGACACGGTCCTCTACGCGGGAAACCACGGGCTGGAGTTGCTCGAACCAGGTCAGGAGGTCGCAGTCCCTGATCCGCTGCTGGCGGGCCACGAAGACGATGTCCACGATTTCCTGGCCGCACTGGATGTCGAGGAGATGGAGGTGCTCGGTATCCGAAGCGAGGACAAGGGGCCGATCGTCGCCCTGCACTGGAGAGGATCGGAACAGACAGAGGAACTGAACGAGTGGATCGAGCGGGGACGCGATGATGCGCGGCCAGCTGGCCTTCAGCCACGGAGCGGCAGGATGGTGCTCGAACAGCGTCCTGACGTTGCCATCGACAAAGGCGTGGCCGTGACAGAGATGTTGACGGCTCGTCCCGAGATCGAGTCGGCGATCTTCATCGGAGACGATCTCACCGACCTCGATGCGTTCGAGGCGCTGGACGGGCTCGTAGCGAGCCGGAAACTCGGCTCGGCGACCAAAGTGGCAGTTCTCTCCGTCGAGACCTCGGATCTGGGTCTTGGGGAGCACGCCGACCTCCGGCTCTCGGCACCACTCGAAGTGGCGGATCTGATCGCCAGGATCGGCGGCTGACTTGTACTTCTGCGACCTGATCAGGGGAACGGTGCTCGGCGCCGCAGCGGCTGCCTCCGTGCTGGGGGCTGTGGCGATACTCGTGGCCGGCTCTGACGACGACCGGCTCACCCTGCTCGTGTGCTCGATCTGGTGGCCTCTAGCCCTGGTCGCAGGACTGATGCTCGGCAGGCCAAGGCGGGCGGCAGATGCGATGCGCCCGCTCCTCGCCAAATCGAGGACGAACACGGAGTTGCCAACCGATCGCCCTGACCGGATCGCGCTGGCGCGACTCTGGCCGATATTCGCCTTTGCCTTGTTCGCAGGTGTGCTGGGGATCTTCTTCCCCGGCGTAGCGGCGATCGGCGCCGGCTATGGGATCGCAGTCGCGATGACCTGGCGCGGCAGGGAGAAAGCGGTCCATGCGATCGAGGGCCGCGACGGAGTACGTTTCTACGTCGAGCCCGGATCCACCTTCGAACCGGTGAGCCTCGTTCGTTCTCCAGGGCTCAAGACCGGACCGCCGACAGGTCAAGCACGGCCATGACGCTTGCGCAACGGCGCAAATGACCTCCAGGGCCGGGTGTTGGCCACATCGGTCGCCTCCAGCCAACCCCTCCTTGCAGTAGCCACGGCGTAGCGCATGAACTCGAAACCCTCGGTGGAATGGGCGTCGGTGGTGAGGACGATCCTCACCCCGGCCTCGGAGGCCAGTCTGGCGTGACGGTCTGAGAGGTCACGCCGCTTCGGGTTGCCGTTTATCTCCAGCATCGTTCCGGTTCGGGCCGCAGCCTCGACGACTGTTTCGATGTCGAGCGGATAGGGCTCCCTGTCCAAGAGCAGCCTTCCGGTCAGATGTCCGATGCAGTCGACCCATGGGTGCTCGCAGGCGGCGATGATGCGCTCTGTCATCGCCCTCTCTCCCTTGCCGAAGGAGGTATGGACGCTCGCGATCACCCAGTCGAGGTCGGAGAGCAACTCGTCTGAGTAGTCGAGCGAGCCGTCGGGAAGGATGTTCACCTCCGAGCCGCTGAGGAGCCTGAATCCCTTCGGCGCTTTGGAATTGAACCGCTTGATCTCCGAGATCCTCTTGCGCAATGTCTTCTCGTCGACGTTGTTCCCGAATCCGTGTGATGCGGAGTGATCGGTGATTGCGAGATACGAGTATCCGAGTGCCTTCGCGGCCTTGGCCATCTCGGCGAGTCCGTTCTTCCCGTCGGAAAGGGTGGTGTGACTGTGCAGCTCTCCACGGATCTGTCTCAGCTCGATCAGGTCTGGGAGATTGCCCGCCTCTGCTGCCTCGATCTCCCCCCGTCCCTCACGCAGTTCGGGCTCGATGTATTCGAGGCCGAGGAGTTCGTAGACGCCGTGCTCGTCGTCGAATCGGTGGACACGTTTGCGCTTCCCTACCTCCGTCACACCGTGCTCGCTGACCGACAGGCCCCGGTCCTGCGCCCGTTCACGGAGTTCGACGTTGTGCTCCATCGATCCGGTGAAGTGCTGGAGCAGATTCCCGTACGTCTCCGACTCGGTAAGCCTGAGATCTACCTGGATGCCCGAGTTGGTGGTCACGCTCGCTCCCGCCTCTCCGCTGGAATCGACCTTCGACACGAGCGGATGCGAGGTGAAGGCCTCGATCAGGGCTTCGGGCTCGTCGGTGGCGGCAACCAGATCGAGGTCGTGGCAGGTATCGGCCCAGCGCCTCACGGATCCCCCGGGCTCGATCCTCCTGCAGCCGTCGATCACGGCGAGATCTTCGATCAGCTGCTCTGCAAGGGGTAGGACCTTGGAGAGCAACACCCGCCTGCCCGCGTCGCCAGAGGTCTTCTCCATCGCGTCAAGACCCTCGAGGATGTTGTTCTCGACCTTCTCGCCGAGGCCCTTCAACTCACGGATCTGACCCTGCTCCGCCGCAGCCCGAAGGCCGCCGAGATCCTCCACCCCCAGTTCGGTGTGCAGCCTGCTCGCGGTCTTCGATCCGAGGCCCGGAACGCGCGTTACCTCGACGAGTCCCTCGGGGATCTTCTTCTTCAGCTCGTCTGCCGCCGGAATGCTCCCGGTCTCGAGGAGTGCCGTGATCTTCTCGGCGAGGGTCTTGCCGACACCTGGCAGCTCCTGCAACCGGCCCTCACGGGACATCTGCTCGAGTGACTGAGGCCACTCCGAGACCGTCTTCGCGGCATTCTCGTAAGCCAGGATCCGGGACCGATCGGCACCATCGAGCTCATAGAGGATCCCGAGTTCCCGCAGGGCTTCCGCTATCTCGGCGTTCGTCACCAGCCGAACGCTACCGACGCCTCCACCCGGGGTCAGGGGTGATGAGGCGGGTAGCATCGCGCCGTGGCTGAACAACGAGCAGCGGATGTCTGGGTCGTGCTCCCGACCTACGACGAAGCGGAAAATCTGGAGAAGATCGTCCCGGCGATAGCGGAGCGTCTCCCGGATGCACATCGCATCCTGGTGGTCGACGACAACTCCCCCGACGGTACCGGAGAGATCGCCGACCGTCTGGCAGCGGAGCGCGGGGATCTCGCGGTGATCCACCGGCCGGGGAAGGAGGGGATCGGACCTGCCTATCTCGCGGGGTTCGCCCGCGCATTGACCGATGGCGCCAAGACGGTGGTTCAGATGGATGCAGACTTCGCGCATGACCCGGCCTACCTGCCGGAGCTGATAGCCGCGACGCGACAGGCCGACCTGGCGATCGGTTCGCGTTACGTGCGCGGGGGAGGCGTGGAGAACTGGGGGGCGATGAGACGGACGATCAGCAAGGGCGGCAGTACCTACGCGCGCAAGGTGCTCGGCGTAGGTGTTCGCGACCTCACCGGTGGTTTCAAGGCCTGGCGCAGTGAGGCGCTCTCGCGAATCGACCTCGATCGGGTCGCCACCCGTGGGTATGCATTCCAAGTCGAGATGACCTATCGGGCGCTCTGCTCGGGTATGAAGGTGGTCGAGGTACCGATCGTGTTCAAGGACCGCGATCTGGGAGCGTCGAAGATGAGCCGCTCGATCTTCCTCGAGGCGATCTGGAGGGTCCCCGCGCTGCGGTTCGGACCGAACGCAGCCAGCCGCAAGGACATCTGAACAGGGTCTTTACTATACTTTCTGAAGTAAAGACGAGTGGTCAGGGAGTGGCATGACCGCTGCCTCGTCTGCTTTCCTTTCCCACTCCAACCGACCGCGACCCAGAAAGAGACAGGAGGAAACAGTGGCTGGAAAACTTGATGACGTATCCGATGGCGACTTCCAGGCGAAGGTGCTCGACGCCGAGGGTCCCGTGCTGGTGGATTTCTGGGCTCCGTGGTGCGGGCCCTGCAGGGCGGTGCTCCCCGTTCTCGAGGAGCTCGACGGCGAACGCGATGACCTGACCATCCTCAGCCTCAACACCGATGAGAACCAGGAGACGGCCGGGAAGTACGAGGTCCTCTCGATCCCGACGATGATCCTGTTCAAGGGCGGTGAAGTAGCCAAGCGGGTCGTCGGCGCGATGCCGAAGGCGCGACTGGAAGCCGAGCTGGATCCCGCTCTGTCGGCCTGATCGGGCGGCTCTAGTCGGTGGTGATGCGCTGGACCTCGAGCACCAGCTCGCGGTCCTCGATCTTCACCGTGGTGCTACTCGCTCCGGGGCTCCAGCCGATCTCCTCGCTGAGGGTCTCGGACGTTATGTAGTCGGTGTGCTCGCGGGCGGCCGCGATCAGGTCC
The DNA here is from genome assembly GCA_046091265.1 of bacterium. Lineage (GTDB taxonomy): Bacteria > Actinomycetota > Thermoleophilia > Solirubrobacterales > 70-9 > CAIUSP01. Next base: position 5,300 of record JBJTBI010000188.1, on the reverse strand, counting down.
TCATCGCCCCCGAGATCGAGTTTGATCCGGTCCGATACCTCGAACCCGGCTTCCTTCCGCGCGTTCTGCACGGCGCGCACGATCTCACGGGCCTGACCTTCCGAAAGCAACTCGTCGTCGAGTTCGACCGAAAGCGCGACCGCATGACCTGACGAGGCTTCGACTTCGTAGCCATCTAGAGGCTCCATCGCCAAGTCGAGATCCTCGGCCAGCAGCTCGTGCTCCTTGCCCTCGATCGAGATCCCTACCTGACCCCCACCCTCCGTCACGCGAGAGACGACCGCGGGGTCGAGAGCCTCGACCGCGGCTGCGACCAGTGGCATCTCCTTCCCGAAGCGAGGGCCGAGGCTCCTGTAGTTCGGTTTGACTCGGTAGGACACGAGGTCCGTTGCGTCGGAGACGAAGTCGATCTCCTTCACGTTGAGCTCTGAGGCAACGAGGCTCTCGAGCCTCTCGACCGCCGCCCGCTCCTCGTCATTGGCGACGACGATGGCCCGGCGAAGTGGCTGACGGATCTTCACCTTCGCCTGGGCGCGCGCAGCCCGCCCGAGCTCGACCGTGCGGTGTACGGCGGACATAGATGTCTCGAGATCGTGATCGACCCGCGTCTGGTCCGCCTCGGGGAAGTCGCAGAGATGGACCGAGTCGGGTTGCTCGCCGAAGTCTCCTCGTGCGCCCCCGACGAGGTTCGAGTAGATCTCGTCCGCGACGAACGGGGTGAATGGTGCGAGCAGCTTCGCCACCTGGACCAGGCAGTGGCGAAGGGTGGCGAATGCCTCCGAATCTCCCTCCCAGAATCTCGACCGACATAGCCGGACGTACCAGTTCGAGAGATCGTCGGTGAAGGTGGAGATCTCCCTGCCGGCGCTGGTGCAGTCGAACCCGTCCATCTGCTCGGATACCGCTGCGACGGTTCCCTGGAGGCGGGAGAGGATCCAACGATCGAGTTCGTCGACCGGATCGTCGGGGGCATCGGGCGAAGAGGCGGAGTCGAGTTCCTCCGTATTCGCATAGAGGACCCAGAAGGAGTAGGTGTTCCAGAGGGTGAGCAGAAACTGTCGCATCGACTCACCGACCGCCTCCGATGAGAACCGGTAGCCCGACCAGGGCTGCTGCGAGGTCAGGTAGTACCAGCGCAGAGCATCGGCTCCATGCGAGTCGATCACCTCCTGAGGCGAAACCACGTTGCCCTTGCTCTTGGACATCTTCTGGCCGTCCCCGTCGAGGATCAGGCCGAGGCAGACACAGTTGAGGTAGCTGGTCCGATCGAACAACTGGACGGACTCGGCGAGCAGGGTGTAGAACCAGCCACGCGTCTGGTCGATCGCCTCGCAGATGAAATCCGCGGGAAAGCGCTGCTCGAAGACCTCCCGATTCTCGAACGGGTAGTGGTACTGCGCCCACGGCATCGAGCCCGAGTCGAACCAGGTATCTATCACCGCCGGTGACCGGACCATCCGACCGCCGCAACCATCGGCCGGACAGTCCAGTTCGACCTCGTCGATATACGGTCGGTGCAGATCGTCAGGAACCTCGCCGCCGTGCTTGACGAGATCCTCGCGCGAGCCGATGCAGACCGTTTGATCGCATCCATCCGACCCGCAACGCCAGATCGGCAGCGGGGTGCCCCAGTAGCGGTCGCGGGAGAGGGCCCAGTCCACGTTCCCCTCGAGCCAGCGACCGAAACGTCCGTCTCTGATGTGGTCAGGGTGCCAGCCGATCTCCTTGTTCGCCTCGAGCATCCGGTCGCGGGCATCAGAGGTCCTGACATACCAACTCGACTTGGCGTAGTAGAGGAGGGGCGTGTCACAGCGCCAACAGTGCGGGTAGGAATGGAGATATGCCTCGGATCTGAACAGTGATCCCGACTCGTCCAAGGCGGTCACGATGTCGCGATCAGCCTCCTTGACGAATCGGCCTTCGTACTCCCCGACCGAACTGTCGAACCTGCCGTCGAGACGGACCGGGTTGATCAGGGCGAGATCATGATCCTGCCCGAACCTGAAGTCGTCCTCTCCGAAGGCGAGAGCCGTGTGGACCATCCCCGTACCCTCGTCGGTGGTCACGAAGGAAGCCTCCAGCGCCTTGTGGCTATTCGGGCCGAAGTCGTCGAGGTACGGGAACGGCGGCAGGTACCGGGTTCCGGCCAGATCGGAGCCCTCGAACCGATCGAGAACCCCGGCTCCTTCTCCCAGCACCTGCTCGACCCTCTCGGCCGCGAGGATCAATACCCCGTCACCGTCCGCGGGAACAGCTCGGACGTACTCGATCCCTTTTCCGATCGCCACGGCTGCGTTGGACAGGAGCGTCCAGGGGGTGGTCGTCCAGACCAGGAGTGAGTCGCCCACCTGGGCCCTTGATGCCCCGGGCTCGCTCACCTCGAACTTGACGTACGCCGAGAGATCCTCGACCTCCCGGTAGCCCAGAGCGACCTCGTGAGACGACAACGCGGTACCGCAGCGCGGGCAGTAGGGGACCACCTTGTGCCCCTCGTAGAGCGAGTCGGCATTCCACATCTGCGAGATCGCCCACCAGACGGACTCGATGTAGTCGTCGTCCATGGTCACGTAGGGATCGTCGAGATCGATCCAGAACCCGATTCTCTCGGTGAGGCCATTCCAGTCCTCCACGTAACGGAAGACCGAGTCACGGCAACGGGCGTTGAACTCGGCGATCCCGTACTCCTCGATCTCGTCCTTTGACGAGATGCCGAGTTCCTTCTCGACCTCCAACTCGACCGGTAGGCCGTGACAGTCCCAGCCGGCCTTGCGGGGTACGTAGTGCCCTTTCATCGCCTTGTAGCGCGGATAGACGTCTTTGAAGACCCTCGAGAGGACGTGGTGCGAGCCGGGCTTGCCGTTGGCCGTGGGAGGCCCCTCGTAGAAACTCCAGAGCGGCGCATCCTCCCGCTGAGTCAGTGAGCGCTCGAAGACCTTACGCTCGCGCCAATCAGCGAGCACGCGCTCCTCCATCTCGGGGAAGTCCTGATTTGGGGCTACAGCCCGGAAATTCGTCATCGCCGGGCGATTCTACGGTCGGGACCTGCCGCGAGTGGGACTCCCTGCCCTTCGCGGCCCCAAACCGGGCAATAATCAGTCGATGCTCTCGATCAGGAGTCTCTCTGCAGTGGTGGTGGCCGGAGTCGTCATCGCATCGTCGTCAGCTGCCAGCTGGAGCAGCGCGGCTGAAGTCTATGAGGCCGGCGACCGAAAGCCCTCCTGGTCGGATGAGTTCTCGGGGCACGCAGGGCGGGCGCCTGATCCGGACAAGTGGAGATACGACCTTGGAGCCACTGGTTGGGGAAATCAGGAACTCCAGAGATACACGGCCGGGAGGAGGAACTCGCGGCTCGACGGACACGGCCATCTACGCATCATCGCTCGGCACCGCCAGGGCTCGGGTAACCGCAGGGGTTCCTATACCTCTGCTCGCTTGAAGACCGCGGGGAAGTTCTCTTTCCGATACGGAAGGGTCGCGGTGCGGGCGAAGCTACCCGAGGGCAGAGGGCTCTGGCCGGCCTTCTGGATGTTGGGAGGAGGGTTCCCCCAGATCGACTGGCCTTTTTGCGGAGAGATCGATGTGATGGAGAATCTCGGCCACAACGTCCGCATCAGCTCCGCGTTCGTTCACGGTCCTGGTTCATTGGCGGATACCGGTGTTGGAGGATTTCATCGAAGCGAGTCCTCACTGGCGAAGAGGTTCCATGTCTACTCCGCGACCTGGAAGGAGAAACTCGTCGCTTTCTCGGTCGATGGCGAAATCTTCCGTCGGGTCCTGAAATCCGAATATCCGACCGGCCAGACATGGGCTTTCGACCAGCGCATGTTCCTGCTGCTCAACCTCGCTGTCGGGGGATCCTGGCCAGGGAAGCCTTCACCCAAGACCAGGTTCCCGGCTCAGTACGTAATCGACTGGGTGAGAGTCTGGAAGGCGTGAGGGTTCAGGCTGCCTGATCGAGCTTGCGGCAGATCTCCGCCAACTGACGCTTCTCGTCGTCGTCCAGCACACCGAACGCCTCCGTCACCCTTTGCGCATGAGCCGGGAACGCATGTGTGACCAGATTCCTCCCGGCCTCGGTCAACGCGACCGAGACGGCGCGGCGGTCGGACTCCAGTCGCGCTCGCACCACGAAACCCTTGCCCTCGAGCGTGTCGAGTACCTCGGTGGCGGTCGCCTTGGACGCATTGAGACGTCGACGGATCGCACGAAGTTCCATCTCGTCACCGCCACTTACGAGCAGAACCAGCATCGAGAACCCCGTCGCCGACACACCGATGCGATCGAGGTCGGCGGCAAGGCGACGTGAAACCGTCGCCTCCGCACGAACCAGTGCTTCCATGGCCCGGTGCGCGAGTGGGTCGATTGCCCTTAGAGGCGTCGCCTCGCTCACAGGGATGGAAACTAGGGGCCGCGGCGGACGAAACCCTAGGATTGACTCAGTGAAGCCCCTGATCAGCAGCCGCAGCCGACGAAAGACCGCTTCCGCGGTCGTAGCGATCTCGATCGTGAGCACCTGCGCGATCGCGGTCACGGGATGCGCGAGATCGAGTGACCCGGAGATCGCACCGCTCGCCTGCCTCTCAGGCACGGAGGCCTACTTGACAGCGCTGGAGGGAGCTCCCGGTCGGGTGGAGATGGATGACGGAGCCAGGATCTCCGAGTGTCTGCCAGCTCAGCAGCCCGGAGGCGAGATGGCGACCGTCGGCTCCGATCTGGTTGCCGCCGCCACCATCCTCAACGCCGACGCCCTTGAAGACCCGGCCGGACCGTGGTCGTTGCGCGCTGGCTATCTGCTGGGCGCGGTCGAGAGGGCAGCCGAGTCGACCAACGGGATCCACAGCGACCTCGTGCGCCGGGTCAACACGGCGGCCCGTTACGTGCCGCCTGGAGATGACCCCGAGGTACTGATGCCCGGATTCAAGCGAGGCCTCGAAGCGGGAAAGGTACGTGGCTAGATAGCCTGCAGGCATGAGTCCAGACCAACTCTGGGGCGGCGAAACCACCAAGGCGGTCGAGAACTTCGAGATCTCGGGGGCCCCCATACCCCCACCGGTGATCCACTGGCTCGGCCGGATCAAGGCGGCTGCAGCCCGGGCGAACGGCGAGATCGGGGGACTGGATCCGAAACTCGCGGAGAAGATCGCCAAGGCAGCAGACGAGGTGGCGGCAGGCAAGCACGACGACCAGTTCCCAGTGGATGTCTTCCAGACCGGCTCCGGGACCTCCTCGAACATGATCGCCAACGAGGTGATCGCGGCGCTTGCCGACGACGGCGCCCACGCGAACGACCACGTGAACAT
>JBJTBI010000187.1:0-10111 GCA_046091265.1 bacterium | reverse complement strand
GCTCACCCTTCAGCGCGGCGACCCGAGATGCGGCCTTCTCCGCCTCGGCCCGAGCCATGTCACGGGCGCTGGTCGCCCGACCGACTGCGCTGGTTGCATCCGCGACAGCCTCTCTCAGCGTCGGCAGCTCCGCGGCGGCCTCGTCGCGGGCACGAGCCGCCGCCGCGACCGGATCGGCGGAATTCGTGTCGGCGCCCTCTCCTGATGAGACGGTGACGCCGGTGCTCTCCGCCAGCCTCGCTTCGAGCTCGGCGATCCGCTCCGCCGCGCCCTCTACGGGCTCTGACTGCTCGCCGAGACCCTCCAGCCGGAGTTGCCGCTCGGCGAGCGCCGAGCGGAGTTCACGCTCGGCACTCCCGACCGACTCGGCTCTGGCCTTGACCCGCTCGAGGGCGGCCCTGGATTCCACCAGCCGCTCTGCCAACTCCCGCCTACCCTCCTCACCTACAGCGATCCTCTCCTCCGCGACCGCCCGGCGTTTGCGGACAGTCTCGAGTCGGGTCTCGAGCGCCTCAAGCGTCTTCTTCGCCTCTGCGAGCTGCTGATCGGCCCGGGCCGATTCCCGCTTCTGCTGACCCAAGTCGGAGCGGAGGATCTGCGAATTGAGCCCATCGGCCTGTCGAGCCATCTTGGCCTGCCTCTCGGCAGCCTCTGCCTGGGCTTTGAGCGGCCGGATCCTGGATCTGGCCTCGCGCTCCACATCGAGAGCACGATCCAGGTTCTCGCGGGTGCGGTCGAGCTTCAACTGTGCACGGTGGCGCCGCTTGCGGTGTTTGCCGAGACCTGCTGCCTCCTCGATCAGCAGCCGACGATCTCGTGGCCTTGAAGACACCAGTGCCTCGACGCGCCCCTGGCTGATCACCGAATGCATCTCTCGCCCCAGGCCTGTATCGGCCAGAGCTTCGATCACGTCCGCGAGCCGACAACGTGCTCCATTCAGCCGATAGCCAGCATCACCGTCGCGACTGATGTGGCGAGCGATCGAGATCTCGGAGAACTCGCTTCCAGCCTGCCCGTCGGCGTTGTCGATCACGACCTCTACCTCTGCGGCGTTTCGGCGCGACTGTCCTTTGCCGCCGGCGAAGATCACGTCCTGCATCGACTGGCCGCGGATCGCGCCGGGGCTCTGCTCTCCGAGAGCCCAGAGGATCGCGTCGGTGATGTTCGACTTGCCGCAGCCGTTCGGACCGACGATCACGCTCACCCCGGGCCCGAAGGTAAGGCGAGTGCGATCAGGGAAGGACTTGAAGCCCTTCATGTTGATCTCGCGCAGGTGCATTCACGCCCAAGCCTTCACGCAGGACCGGACGAACTTAGTGTGCGATCAGGCTTGAAGCGCCTCCAAGGCCTTCTCCGCAGCAGCCTGCTCAGCCTCCTTCTTGCTGCCACCCTCTCCGACGCCGAGAACCTCGCCATCGACAGTCGCTTCCACGCTGAAGCGCGGATCGTGTGCCGGGCCGGTCTCCTCGGTCAGCACGTAGATCACCTTGCGGCCGGTTCGGGCGAGCAGTTCCTGGAGGTCGGTCTTCGAGTCGATCCTCTGGTCGATCGCGCTCTCGATCTGGGATGCGAATGCCTCTACCGTCGCCGTCGCGGTGATCTCGAATCCACGCTCGACCAGGCACGCTCCGATAACCGCCTCGCAGATCGAGGCGAGAGCACGCTCGGACTGGAGGAGCTTCTCGGCTCCGATGCCCGAGCCCTCCTGCGGTTCCTCTGCAGCCATCATCTGATCGAGTCCGAGCTCGACCGCGACTTCAGCGCAAGCCCTTCCGCTGACCGCCTGATTCCGCATCTTGGTCAGGTCGCCGATATCGGTGTCGGGATGACGCTCGAAGAACTCCCTCGCGACCGCAAGGCCGAGAACGCTGTCGCCGAGGAAGGCAAGGCGACCGTACGAGTCCGAGCGGTTGCTTACCCAGGAGGAGTGGCTGAGTGCGCGAGAACGCACCTCCTCGGGAAGGTCGTTGAAGAGATCGAGTAGGGAGCTGCTCAACCGCTCGAGGCTCGGGCGCAGACGAACTCGACTACATCCCCCACGCTTACCAGTTCCGCGGCCTCTTCCTCGCTCACCTTCACTCCGTAGCGGTCCTCCATCTCCATCACCAGCTCGTAGAGGTCGAGCGAGTCGGCGTCGAGGTCTTCCTTGAAGCGCGTGTCCGAGTCGATGCGGTCTATATCGACCTCCAGCTCGGCCGCCAGATGGTCCTTGACGACCCCCATGACTTGGTCTCGATCCATCCCGGCCTGCATTATCGCGTCTCTCCCGGCGCAGGAGTGGAAGTCGCCTCCGTCTCGGATTCGCCTCGATCCCGGATGCCCGGCCGGTCCGCTTCCGAGTCATCACCAGCCGAGGACGCTGCGGACGCGTCTTCCGGGGCGGGACCTCCCGATCCCTCATCTCCAGCCGGGCGATCCCCCTCCGGTCCCCCGCTCTCTTCATCCTCGCCGGCAAGAGATTCCGGGGGAGGCGGAGGCGGCTCAATCCTCGGCGCACGCCCCCTCACCTCGGTCGCCAACAACGCCGCGGTTTGTTCGGTGGCACCCTCCTCGGCTGCGTGCCAGGCGAGTTTGATCGCATTGGCTATTCCTTCGGGACTGGAGCTGCCGTGAGCCACGACAGCAACGGCGCGGAGGCCGAGCAGGATCGCGCCGCCAGTTGCATCCGGATCCAGAGTGCGCTTGAGTCCTGCCATCGAGGGCCGCAGCAGCATGCCACCGAGAGACGCAATCGGGTTGGCACGCGCAGCGTCGCGAACGCCGTCAGCCACCGCCCGGGCGGTTCCCTCCATGACCTTGAGCGCGACATGTCCGGTGAAGCCATCGCAGACGATCACGTCGGCTCGATCGCGGAACAGATCTCGTCCCTCTGCGTTACCGACGAAGTTGATCGCCTCGGTCTTACTGAGAGAGTCGAACGCCTCCACCACCGCATTGTTGCCCTTGCCTTCCTCCTCACCGATCGTGAGCAGATCCACACGTGGCTCAGCTACGCCGAGCGCGGCCTTCGAGAAAGCCGAGCCGAGGTACGCGAACTGGACCAGGTGCTTGGAGCGCGCTTCGGAGCTGGCGCCGACATCGAGCATCAGGAACCGTCGATTCCCTTCCCCGGGCATCGGCACCTGGGCTGCTAACCCCGGCCGAGAAACACCACGCAACCGGCGCAGCGAGAAGGTGGCGGCGGCGAGTGTCGCGCCTGTCGATCCGGCACTCACCAGCGCACAGGCCGAACCTCCCGCGACGTCGTCTGCGGCCTGGACGACCGATGCACCCGGTGCGCCCCTCACAGCAGCGACCGGATCGGCTGCATTGGGTATCCACTCGTCGCAGGGCACGATCTCGACTCCTGGAGGCATCTTGGGGCTCGGTGGTCCGAAGACACGAATCGGGATGCCAGCAGCGGCTGCGATGGCGGCGCCTTCGTAGACGACCTCGGGGCCGCCATCGGCACCATGACCATCGAGCGCGACCGGCTGCAGGCCGTCGGACGCGCGAGACAACTAACCCTGCTCCTCGCCGCCTTCGGCCTCGGCCTCAGCCTTCGGCTTGAAGCTAACGACTTCTCTACCTGCGTAGGTCCCGCAGGTCGGGCAGACACGGTGCGGCAGCCGGGGGCTGTGACACCGCGGGCACTCGTTGAGCCTCGGACGGGAAGCCTTGTGCTGGGCGCGACGCTTGTCTCGTCTGGCGCTCGACTGTCTCTTCTTCGGTACGGCCATCGCCCGTGATGGTAGCCGGGTGGGCGCTCAGAGGCGGGCGAGGTCGGTCACTCGAACTCGATATCGCCGAGCCCAGACATTCGCGGGTCGCCCTGGATGGAGTGTCGATGAGGCTCCTCGCCCGGTGCAACGCGCTCCCCACAGGTGGGACAGATTCCACCGCAGCCCTCCTCACAAAGCGGCTGTGCCGGAAAGGCAAGCGCTGCGGAGTCGCTCGCCCAGCGGCTCACGTCGAGTAGATCCGAGTCCACATAGGGACAGTCGAAATCGACCTCCGAGTCCGCACCAGCCTCCTGTTCTACCTCGCGAACATCGAGATCCAGATCCGTCTGCGCGCTCCCGAGGCACCGAACGCAAGGTCCTTCGTAGGAAGCCTGGAATCTGAGCCTGAGGGCGTAGCCGTTGACCGTCCGCGAGATGTCGAGAGTGCCGCGGGGAGCATCTGGAACAGCCGAGTAGGTATTGCCGCCGAAATCCAGGGGGGCGAGGGCCAGCGGTACGTCGAGTCTCGCCGCCTGACCCGGTGAAAGAGCCAGAGATGCCAGGTCGATGGGGCCGACCGCTTCGATGCGGATCGGAGCGCTCAGCGCATTTCGACGGGCTCGTCCTCACGACCGGAGAGACGGTCGCGCCCGCGCTGAACTGCCTGGAGGAACTTCTGGAGGTTGACCTCGAGGGTCGAAAGGATGTCATCAGCGAAGTCCTCGGCGCCGAGGCGAATCTCACGCTCACGTTCGCGTGCCTCCTCGACGATCTCCTCTGCGGCACGCTCTGCCTGACGGGCGATCTCCTCGTTGGCCACGAGGCGTGCCTGCTGGTCACGCCCTTCCTTGACGATCCTCTCGCCCTCACGCTTGGCCTCGGCGAGCATCTCCTGCCGCTCCTTGACGATCCAACGGGCCTGCTTGATCTCCTCAGGCACGGTTGCCCGCATCTGATCGAGCAGGTCGTAGATCTCCTCGCGGTCCACGCGAACCTGATCGGTCAGAGGGACCGGTCGGGCGTTGTGCACCAGATCGTCGATCTTGTCGATTAGAACCAGAACGTCCATTGCGTGGATAAAGACTAGGGAATCAAGCAGACCGTGGTGGGAGAACTATCCCAATGCAAGCCTGCTGCCAAGGCAGGCTCGACCTGATCAGCTTTCGGAATCCCTGCTGATCCGCTCAGCCAGGGAAGAGGCGACCGCAGGCGGGACGAGTTCCGAGACGTCCCCGCCGAAGGTGGCCATCTCCTTGACTCCGGTCGACGAGAGGAAGCTGTACCGAGCCGAAGCGAAGATGTACATGCTCTCGATGTCAGGGGCCAGCATGCGATTGAGCTGGTTCATCTCGATCTCGTATTCGAAATAGGTTATCGCCCTGAGCCCCTTGATGACCACTCCTGCGCCTTGCTCACGTGCGAACTCCACGAGCAGATTGGAGAAGATCTCGACGCTGATGTTGCCAAGACCGTGATCGCCGGCGGCCTGCTCGATGAATGCCGTGCGCTCCTCGGAGGTGTAGAGGGTCTTCTGTTTCCGAACGGGCTGATTGACCACCCCCACGATCACACGATCGAACACGCCCGAGGCCCGCGAGATGATGTCGATGTGCCCGTTGGTCACCGGGTCGTAGCTGCCGGGGCAGATCGCGACCTTTCCGCTCACGGACATCAGCCCGAGACCCCGTGGATAGTGACCCTCGTCCTGCCATAGGTCCGATCGAACAACGGCGGCAGGTCGATGTAGGGGCCCTCGCCTGCGGGGCCTTCCACCACGAGGCGGCCCGATGGCGCCAGAGCAGCGAAGAGCTTGGGTTCGATGGCTTCCATCTCGCTTGCGGCGAGTGTATAGGGGGGATCGCAGAAGATCAGGTCGAAGTCATGCGTGGGCAACTCCCCGAGCACCTCATCCACCGAGCCAGCGCGAACCTCCGCTCTGGCACCAACGCCGAGTGCCTCCACGTTCGCCACCGCGGATCCGGGGTCTCGATCGACCAATACGAGGTTGCCCGCTCCGCGCGAAAGGGACTCGAGACCCATCGCGCCACTGCCGCAGTACAGATCCAGCACACGGTCTATCCCTTGACCGCCGAGATCCTGTCCCAAGGCCGAGAAGATCGCTTCCCGAACCCGGCCCGGGGTCGGCCGCCCACTGCCAGCGGAGAGTTTCCGGCCCTTCAGCTCTCCTGCCGATATGCGGAGGTCCCGCGCCACCTCCACCTCAGGCAGCCAGTCGCTGAGCACGTTCGTCGCAGAATCGCATCCGTGCGGCATCTATCAGGATCTCGGCCTCGACGGACTCCGCATCCAACATGCGGGCGACCATCTCCCGCGCCTCGAGAAGGAGCGGCAGATCGTCAGGGAGAGAGGCCGCGAGGAAACGTGGTAAGCCGTGCTGTCGCGTGCCGAGGAGTTCTCCCTCCCCTCTGATGGTCAGGTCGACCTCTGCCAGACGGAATCCGTCCCGCTCCGTCTCGATCGCCTCCAGTCGAGTCTTGGCTGCCTCCGAGCGGGCGTCCGCGAACAACAGACAGTGGGAGGCATGTTCCCCGCGCCCGACTCTGCCTCTCAGCTGATGCAGTTGGGAGAGACCGAACCTCTCAGCTCCCTCGATAACCATCACGGTTGCGTTCGGGACGTCGATGCCGACCTCGATGACGCTGGTTGCGACCAGCACGTCGATTTCTCCTCCGGCGAAGGCGAGCATCGTCCGCTGTTTCTCCTCGGCGGACTGTTGGCCATGGAGCACTGCGAGTGAGAAGTCCCGGAACTCGCTGCCAGCCAGTCGACTCGCCTCCTGCTCGGCGGCCTTGGCCTCGACCATCACCGACTCGCTCACCAGGGGGCAGACGACGAAGGCCTGACGGCCCTCTCGGAGGCGCTCGCGGATGAACTCGTAGGCATCGGACCTACCGCCGTCCTCGACGATCCTGGTCTGGACCGGCTTCCTGCCCGAGGGCAGTTCGCGGAGGGATGTGGTGTCCAGATCCCCGTACGCGGTAAGGGAGAGTGTCCTCGGTATCGGAGTCGCGGTCATGTGGAGTGAGTGAGGGGCCGACCCTCCTTCTCCCTTCCGATCGAGCTCGGCTCTCTGGCGAACGCCGAAGCGATGCTGCTCATCGATCACAGCGATCCTCAGCCGTGAGAACTCGACCGAGGATTCGATCAGCGCGTGGGTACCGACCACCAGGAGGGGCTCGCCTCCCGCCAGAGCCTTCAATGGACCTTGTCTGTCCGTGTCTGGTACGGATCCGGTCAGCAGGACCACCGCAGGCCCGTCTGCTCCTGCCAGCCCCTGGAGCGTTCTGTGGTGCTGCTCGGCGAGGGTCTCGGTCGGAGCCATCAGTGCCGCCTGTCCCCCGTCGTAGACAGCCCGGAGCATCGCGTAGAGGGCGACGACCGTCTTGCCCGATCCCACCTCTCCCATGAGGAGGCGCTGCATCGGGACCTCGTCGGCGAGGTCCCGATCGATCTCATCTACGGCCTTGCGCTGGTCGGCGGTGAGTTCGAACGGCAGCGAATCGATCCAGCCGGCCATTCGATCGTCCGGTGGCGCGAGAGCAACCGCCCGGACACTGCTGCGCCGACGGCGCCGTCTCACCGCGAGAGTCGCATGATAGAGCGAGAGCTCTTCGAATGCGAGAGCCTGACGCGCCTGTTCGAGTCTCTCGGCATCAGGTGGAAGATGAGCGCCCACGATCGAATCGGCAGAAGACGGCAGGCCGCGGGCGGCTCGTTCACGTCCGGGTATGGGTTCGGCGAGGGCATTTGCGAGGCCAGCCACCTGCCAGGACCACTCTCGCAATCTCGGCGGGCGAACCCGCTCGGACGCGGGGTACACGGGGACGAGTCCGGTCGTATGGATGCCGCTGGGTGGGGTGCCGCCGGGTCGGCCGGGGCGTATCCAATGCTCCCCCGCCGACCGATCCTCTGCAGCCTCATGGTCGGTTCCCCCAGACGCACCCCCCGGCAGCTCACCGGCTCCGATGAACTCGTGCTCGGCGACCGAGAAGCCGTTCTTCCCTATCTTTCCGCGGGCCAGCAATCTCGTACCCGGCTCCAGCCTCTCTGAGAGCCACGGGCGGTTGAACCAGACGATCTTCCCCGTCGCACCCTCCGCGTCGACTACCTCCGCCTCCAGGATCGTGAGTCGCCGCTTGCGGGTCGGCCTGACCTTTGCCGATCGGACCTCCACCGCCACGGTTGCCTCCTCCCCGGCCCTCACCTCTCGCAGCGGGGTGACCTCGACCAGATTCCTGTGCAGGCGCGGAAGATGCAAGAGCAGGTCGCGCAGGGATGCGATCCCGAGATCCTCGGAGGCCGCGGAGGCGAGCTTCGGTCCAACCCCCTTCAGAGGCGCCAACGGTCGGTCCACAGCCTCCTGAGCCGGCCAGACTACAGGTGCTGACAGGAGGAGTCGACGATCATCGATCTCCTCTCCCGTTCCGATGACCGTCGGCCTCCAGCCCGGGTCGGGCCTCCGAGTTGTGGAACGGGCAGCTTCCATCTGCGTTAAGGCTATGGCCGGCAGACGATGCCGGGAGCTACGGGGTCACTCGGCGACGAGGAGCCACCACCAGGCTGGTTGGCCGCCCTCGTGGATCTCGACCTCGAGGCCCTGGGGCGCATGCACGGCCGCCCCCGCCACTCCGAGAGGGGCGCCTTCCCCGGAGATGACGGTGAGTATCTCCGCCCCAGCCGAGAGGACCTCCATCGTCTTGGCGAGGGTCGAACCTGCCCCTCCCCACGCGACGATCTCATCACCGGCGAAGCCGACGGCGTCGCCGGTGAAGAATCTCCCCTTGGTGTCATCCTTCGCGGCGCGCGCGACTGAGCCGATGCTCATCCCGGCGAGGGCAGCGGACACCCTGTCGGCGTTTTCCTCTGCACCCTTGTCGTGGTCGACCTCGACGATCGCCGCCAACCCGGCTTGAGGCGCGAGGCATTGAACGACGACCGTAGTCTTGTCGCTCAACTCCGCTGCACGCTGCGCCGCCATCACCACGTTCGGATTGTTCGGGAGCAAGACCACTTCCTCGGCCGGTACCTCCCGGATTCCGGCGAGCAGATCCGCGATGGACGGATTGAAAGTGGGGCCGCCATCTACGACCATCGCGCCGAGGTTCTCGTAGAGATCCCTTACGCCGCCACCTGCCGCTACCGCCACGACGGCCGAGCGACCGGAAGCGAGCCTGGCCGCACGCGCGGCGACCTGCTCTCGCATGTCCGCCACATCCAGCTGTGAAACCTCGCCCACCGAAGAGAAGACGTCCATCGCCTGCTCCGGCTCATCGCAGTGGACGTGCACCTTGAGCGTGCTCTCGTCGCCTACCACCAAGACCGAGTCACCGATCGCCTCGAGCGTAGGGACGAAGGAACGCGCCTCCAGGCCTCGCCCGGTGACGATGAAGTTCGTGCAGTAGCGGAATCTGCTGTCCTCGTGGTGCGAGCGACCCACCGACGGCGGAGCCTGTCTGGCGACCTCGGGTGCCCCGTCCGGAGAACCCCTCAGGCCCGCCACCAGGCCCGCGATCATCACCACCAGTCCGTGGGCACCGGCGTCCACCACCCCCGCCTCCTTCAGCACCTCGAGTTGCTCGGGCGTTCGAGCCACTGCCTGCTCGCCGTCCTTGACCACGCCGTCGAGCAACTCGGCGAGGATCTCGTCCTGCGTCTCGGCCGTCACCTCGCCGTTGAGCCGGGCCTGCTCCATGTGGGCGAGCCGCTTGGCCGCCGAACTCGCCATCTCGCGGAACACAGTGAGCATGGTCCCCTCGGCCGGATCCCGGACTGACTCGTAAGCAGCGTCAGCAGCGCTCGCCATCGATGCCGCGATCAGAACGGGATCGACCAATTCTCCCGGTCGTGACGCAAGCTCTTCCGCCGCGCCTCGGATGATCTGCGAGAGGATCACTCCCGAGTTACCCCTCGCGCCCATCAGAGCTGCCCGGGCGATCGCCTCGACGATCTCCGAACGGTCCACATCCGGACCCTCCTGGCTCTCGAGACCATCCAACTCATCGAGCACGGCCTTGAGGGTGAGGACCATGTTGTCGCCGGTGTCACCATCGGCGACGGGGAACACGTTGAGGTCGTTGACCTCGGTCCGTCGGGAATCGAGCTCCAGGTAGGCGGACTCCACGACCCGCCTGAACCGCTCGATGGAGGGATCAGTCATTCGCCATCCTCCTCGCGATCCGGTGGACCGGGGACGACGAGGTCAGACGGACTTGCTGACCTTGTTCGCCTTGAGACAACGGGTGCATACGTAGACCCGCCTCTGCCTGCCATCTTCCGCGATGCGGACCTTCTGGAGGTTCGGATTGAATCGCCTGCGCGTCGCCACCATCGAATGGCTCCGGGAGTTCCCGAACGTGGGCTTCTTTCCGCAACTGTGACAAACCTTGGCC
>JBJTBI010000186.1:0-10124 GCA_046091265.1 bacterium | reverse complement strand
GATCTTCTCGGTGAGCGACTCAGGCGACGGCGTGGACGAGGAGCAACTTCCCTTCCTCTTCGACCGCTTCTAGCGGGCGGACAAGAGTCGGAGCCGGAGTGCTGGTGGTAGCGGTCTGGGGCTCGCGATCACGAAGGCGCTGGTGGAAGCGCATGGCGGCAAGGTCGCGGCGAGATCCCGCCCGGAGGAGGGATTCACCGTCGAATTCACTATTCCGGGCTGGAAGGCCCCTGCCGGTAAAGCCGGAAAGCGCCGAGGCGCGGCTCAGGTCTCCTGATAGAGCGGACCGTCCCCACCTTCGGGGATGGTCAACCGGCCACCCTTGGCCGTGATCGCTCCGCACTGGACGCAGTTGGAGGCAGTGACATGCACATCGACCTCGGCGGCACCGTTTTCGAGCTGATCCTCGGGGATCTCGTACACCTGAGCGGGACACATCGAGACCCAGGTCTGAGCGACCTCACGCGGGACCCTGTTGCGGACCCGAATGTGGTTCGGGGCGTCGTCTCTGGTCGAGTTACCCGAGAGATAGACGGAGTTCAACTTGTCGAAAGTGATCTCACCGTCGGGCTTCTTGTACATCTCGCCCGCCTTGCCCATCACCATCTTCTCCTCTGCGTCCGGCTTGTTCTTCCAGTGACCGCCCGGGAACGCGCCCTGGGTAATCGTCATGGCACTCGCGAGCGCTCCGCCCAGGAAGAAGCCCTTGGAGAACGGCTGGCGCATGTTGCGTGACCGATACATGTCCTTCTCGATCACCGAGTTCTTCACCTTGTGCTCGTAGCCTTCGAAGTTGACCGAGTCCTGCTTGAGCGATTCGACGATCGCCTCGGCGGCGTAGATCCCGGAGTGCATGGCGTAGTGGATGCCCTTCAGCTCGGGTACGTTCACCATCCCGGCGGAATCGCCGCAGATGACCATCCCCGGAACCGAGAGACGCTTTGGCATCGACCAGTAACCGCCCGAGGGGATCGTCTTCGCTCCCCACGCGACGCGCTTTCCACCCTCGAGTATCTTGCGCACGAACGGATGTGTCTTCAGCAGCTGCAGCGCGTCGTGACAGGAGAAGGTCGCGTCGGTGTAGTCGAGGCCGATGACCAGGCCGAGGGAGATCTTGTCCTCACCCATCGGATAAATCCAGCTCCCGCCGAACTCGTTCCACTTCGCACCCTTGCGAAGCGGCCAACCCATCGTGTGGATGACCCGGTCGAGGGGCTCCTTGACCTCCCAGACCTCCTTCACGCCCAACTCCCAGCGAGGGGCATCGGTCGGCCGGATGTCGAAGTAGTCCATCGCGGCACCTGTGAGGTGACTGACGGTTCCTTCGGCGAGGACCGTGGCCTTGGCGGTCACGTCACTGCCCGGCTCGAAGTTCGAAAGCTCCTCGCCCTGTTTGCCTCGTCCCTTGTCGCCTGAGCGAACGCCCTTGACTATCCGGTCCTCCACCAGGAGCTTGTCGGCGGACGTCTCGGTGAGGATGTAGGCGCCCTTCTCCTCGGCCTTCTCGGCCAGGAACCGTGCGAGCTTGGAGACCGAGACCGTGTGGTTCCCGTGGTTGCGGAAGTTCGGCGGCATCGGCTTGAGCGGAATGGCCTGCTTGGGTGTGAGCAGGTATACGGCATCCTTCAGGACCTCTCCGTAAGTCGGCCACTCCGACGGGTCCAGGTCAGGGAAGAGTTCCTCCATCGCTGAGGGGCGCATGTTCGCTCCGGAGAGCTCATGGGCGCCCGGGGTCTTTCCCTTCTCGATGACCGCAACGGGCACCTCACCGAGCTTCTCGGAGAGCTCAGGCTCGTTCTCCAGCAACTGCCCGAGCCTGACCGCACAGGCGAGACCGGCTGGACCGGCACCGACGATCGCGACTCCGACGTCGATCCTCTCGTCCTCCGGATCGGTAGGGGCCCCGATGAACTCCTCCGCCGCCTGGACGGGGGGCGGGAAATCGATCGGCGCCACACCGTGACCGTTGCGATGGCCGTTTACGTTGGACGCGGCCGGTGTCTCGGTTGCCTTTGTCGACTCGCCGTTCTCGCTCATTGATTCCTCCTGGATCCGGGGATCCGTTGGTTGGTCAGGAGCCCTTCTTGGCCTTGATCGCCTCGGTCAACTTGGGGACGATCTTGTGCAGATCGCCGACCACGCCGAGATCGCAGTACTCGAAGATGGGAGCGTTCTGGTCCTTGTTGATCGCAAGGATGTTCTCCGAGTTCTGCATTCCGACCTTGTGTTGGATCGCGCCGGAGATGCCGAGCGCGAGGTACAGGTCTGGAGCAACCGTCTTGCCGGTCTGTCCGATCTGGGCCGCATACGGATACCAGCCTGCATCAACCACAGCGCGTGTGGCTGCTACGGCTCCGCCCATCGACTCGGCGAGTGTCTCCGCGACGTCGAAGTTCTCCTCGCTGCCGAGGCCACGGCCACCACCGACGAGGATGTTGGCATCCTCGATGTTGACGTCCTCACCGCGCTGCTCGCCGCGCTTGACCATGCGGGCCTTGGTGGACCACTCCGACAGTTCGACGTCGACGTCGACCACTTCGGCGGTACCGCCCGTCTCGTTGACGTCGAAAGCGTTGATCCGGCCGATGATCACACCGGGGTCTCCGACGTAACCGACCTCCGCGATCTGGGAGTCACCCAAGACCGGGCGATGGGCCACGAGCTTGCCGTCCTTGGCCTCGACCGCTGTGACCTCCATCGTCACTCCGGCATTCAACCGGGCCGTGAGACCGGCTCCGATCTCGAAGCCGAGGAGTCCGCCGCCGAACAGAGCGTATGAGTAACCCTCATCGCTGATGACCTTCGCCATCGCGTCGACGATCGGCTGAGCGAGGCCCTCGGGGACACTCTTCGCCCGATAGACCTTGCTCGCACCGTAGGCACCGAGACCGGCGCAGGCCTCATCAGAGATATCGCCAACCACGATTGCGGCTGCATCGCCGCCCACATCACCGGCGAGCTTGGCTGCCTCGGAGATTGCGCCGAGGGAGTTCTTGTTGAAGTTGCCTTCGTCGTCATGCAGTGCGTAAACCAGGATTCCACCCATCTAGATCAACTTCCTTTCGTCGAGCCAGGCGACGATCTTCTCGACCGTCTCGTTGGTGTCTTCGTCTTCGATTACCTCTCCGGCCGCCTTCTGGGGAGGTTCGGCAAGAGCCACGACCGTGGTGCGAGATCCGCCCTCTCCGATCCGGTCGGCTTCGATGCCGGCATCGGCAACGGCCTTGGTATCGAGCGGCTTCTTCTTCGCCCCCATGATCGCCTTCAGGCTGGGGTAACGCGGCTCGTTGATCGCGTCCCCGACCGAGATCACAGCCGGCAGGTCGATCTCGACCGTGTCGTAGCCGTACTCGGCCTGCCGCTCACAGGTCAGCTTGCCGTCGGCGGCGTCCATCTTGATCACCTGGGTGAGCGACGGCATCTTGAGGTGATCGGCTACCACGGCGCCGATCGTGTAGCACTCGCCGTCGTCGGACTGCTGACCCAGCAGAACCAGATCGGGGTTCTCGGTCTCGAGGATCTTGGCCAGGGCATAACCGGTGGCGCAAACATCAGATCCTTCGAGGGCCGCGTCGGAGAGGTGCACCGACCTGTCCGCTCCGAGAGCGACCGCCTTGTGGAGTGCACGGACCGCGCTGTCGGGGCCCATCGTCACGGCGACGATCTCCTCGACCGGGGTGCCGCCCTCCTTGATCTGCATGGCCGCCTCGATGGCGTGGGTGTCGAACGGGTTGAGGTTCTTCTCGCCAGAGCGATCGAGCCTCTTGGAATCGGGGTCCATCCGCTTGGTTACAGCGGCGTCCGGGACCTCTTTGACCAGACAACAGATCTTCACGGGTTGTTCCTCCTGTTGTTGTTGAAGATGAGTGCTTCCGAAAACCAGATCGGGACCAGAAGACAGGCACCCGACAACGGAAGATAATAGCCGGAGAGTCGGTTGACTGACGAGTCAATCGGTAACGGTTCGAGGCAGGGCAGCAGGCACGGACTCCGCGTGCACGAAAACCCCTGCTAACTACGAGGCAGCGACGGCATTACGCACGAAACCGACGATCTCATCGGTATTCGCACCGGGCGTGAACACCTCGGCCACACCGAGCTTCTTCAGCTCCGGCACATCATCGGCCGGGATGGTGCCGCCCACCGTTATCACGACGTCGTCCGCTCCCTGCTCCTTCAATAGCTCGACGATCCTCGGGACCAGGGTCATGTGGGCACCCGACAGGATCGAGAGTCCGATCGCGTCGGCGTCCTCCTGGATCACGGTCGATGCAATCTGCTCTGGTGTCTGATGGAGCCCGGTGTAGATGACCTCCATACCGGCATCGCGAAGTGCGCGAGCGATGATCTTCGCCCCCCGATCGTGTCCGTCGAGACCGGGCTTGGCGACGACTACTCTGATCTTCTTGCTGTCTCCACTCATCGGCAATGGCGAGGTTAGAAGACCGGCTGCTCAGAGTAGGTTCCGAATACCTCCTGCAGGGCGGCGACCATCTCCCCTTCGGTCGCGCGGGCGCGGGCGCAGTCACAGAAGAGCGGCATCAGGTTGCGATCGGTCGCGGCGGCGGCCTTCAACTCGGTCAGGCTCGCCTCGACCGCAGCGGCGTCGCGACCCGACTTGACCGCCTCCACCCTGCCGACCTGCTTGCGTTCGAGTTCGGGGTCGATCCTCAGGGTCGGGATGTCGTCGTCTCCATCCTGGGTGTAGGCATTTACGCCCACCACCTTGCGTTGGCCGGTGTCGACCTCGCGCTGATAACGGAAAGAGGCATCGGCGATCTCGCGCTGCGGGAAGTTCTGCTCGATCGCGGTCACCATCCCGCCGAGCTCGTCGATCCGATCGAAGTAGCGACACGCCGCGGCCTCCATCTCGTCGGTCAGCTTCTCGACCATGAACGATCCGCCGAGCGCATCGACGCTGTTGGCCACTCCCGTTTCCTCCGCGATCACCTGCTGGGTGCGCAATGCGATACGGACCGCCTGCTCGGTCGGCAGGGCAAGGGCCTCGTCGAAGGAGTTGGTGTGGAGCGACTGGGTGCCCCCCAGCACACCGGCGAGCGCCTCGACCGTGGTCCTGATGATGTTGACCAGCGGCTGCTGGGCGGTCAACGACACTCCTGCGGTCTGGGTGTGGAAGCGCATCATCTGGGACTTCGGATCCTTTGCGCCGGAGGTGTCGCGCATCTCGCGGGCCCAGATCCTGCGGGCGGCCCGGTACTTGGCGATCTCCTCGAAGAAGTCGATGTGGGCGTTGAAGAAGAACGAGAGGCGGGGTGCGAAGTCATCGACGTCGAGACCCCGCTCGATCGCCCGCTCTACGTAGGTGAAGCCGTTCTTCAAGGTGAAAGCGAGCTCCTGCTGCGCGGTCGAGCCAGCCTCCCTGATGTGGTACCCGGAGATCGAGATCGGGTGCCAGCGGGGCATCTCGGCGGCACACCATTCGACCATGTCGTCGACCAGACGCAGTGCAGGATCGATCGGGAAACACCACTCCTTCTGCGCGATGTACTCCTTCAGGATGTCGGTCTGGATCGTGCCGCCCAGCTTGTCGGCCGGCACGCCTTGCTCCTCCGCGGTGCAGACGTAGAAGGCGAGCAGGATCGCCGCCGGAGCATTGATCGTCATCGAGGTGGTGACCCGGTCGAGCGGGATCCCCTTGAACAGCTCCTGCATGTCATCGAGGGTGTCGATCGCGACCCCTTCCACTCCGACCTCGCCGAGGCGTCGGCCGTGATCGGAGTAGAGGCCCATCAGGGTCGGCATGTCGAAAGCAGTCGAGAGACCGGTCTGCCCCTGGTCGAGCAGGTAACGGAAGCGCTCGTTGGTCTCCTCGGCGGTGCCGAAGCCTGCGAACTGACGCATCGTCCAGAGGCGGCCGCGATACATCGACGGGTAGATGCCTCGCGTGAAGGGGTACTCACCGGGTAGACCGAGCTGCGAATCGAGAGCCTCCTGATCGAGATCCTCCTCGGTGTAGAGGGGCTCTACCGGCTGAGCGGAGATCGACTCGAACAGTGCTTCGCGCTCCGGCTGCTGGTCATAGACCTCTTCGCGCCACTGATGGGCGCGGCGACGTGAACCCGGTGAGGTAGCCATCGGGGGAGAGTCTAGGGCGCTCGTCGCGGATTGAACGCAAGGGGCGCTCCCGGTTTCAGCGACCGAGGCGGCTTCTGATCCGGTCGCCCAGAGGCCTGCGGCTCTTGTCTCGGAGGAGACCCCGGCGAGGCTTGCCGTACTTGATCTTCTTCATCCGCTCGTGAGCCTTCATCTCTCGGTCTGTCTGGCGGTTGGCCAGGTGCTGGCCTACCCCGCCGGCGACACCTGCCGCGATCGCACCGCCTACGATCGCGAGCCTCCGGCCCAGGCGCTCGAACCTCATCACTCTCCAACCCTCCTCCTTTGCGACCTTCGCAAGTCGGGAATCGGGGTTGACGGCAACCGGGTTGCCGACCGCACGGAGCATCGGCAGATCGCTCGCCGAATCCGAGTAAGCCCAGGACTCGGAGAGATCGAGGTGCAGTACCTCGGCGACGCCCGTGATCGCCTCCACCTTGCCCTCTCCGTAGACGAAGGGGCCATCGAGTTCGCCGGTGTAGCGGCCGGACGAGTCGACTGCGTAGCGGGTCCCGATACCACCGTCCATGCCGAGTACGCGGGCGAGCAGCGAGACGAGATCGTCGGAGGCTGCGCTGACGATGAAGGTGGGTCGCCCTGCGTCGTGATGGGCGTGGATTTCCTCGAGCATCCGGGGGTAGACCCGAGGGAGAACGGTCGAGAGGACCTCTGGACCCATCCTCTTGAGATCCCTTTCGGACATCTTCGAGAGCATCTCGCTGCCAGCCTTCAAGACGTCGGCGGTCTCCTCGTCGGTGGCGCCGCGGAGCCGGTAGCGCAGATGGTCCACCCCCCACAGGGAGATCTGGGCCCGGTTGACGAAACCCTTCCTGCGCGCCGCCGCAGCAAAGGCCATCGCCGAGGACCCGGCGATCAGCGTCTTGTCCAGATCGAAGAAGGCCGCAGGGCGGCCAGGATCCGAACCGGTCGAGCCCTCAGGCTCCTGGGACTTCGTCCAGAATGGCATCGCCCTGTCCGCCTCCGGAACAGATAGAGGCGCAACCCAGACCGCCGCCGCGCCGACGTAGCTCGTGGAGCAAGGCGCCGACGTTGCGCGCACCGGAAGCGCCGATCGGATGGCCGAGAGCGATCGCGCCACCATTGACATTGACCTTCTCGGGATCGATATCGAGCATCCGCACAGAGTTGAGCGCAACGGAGGCGAACGCTTCGTTGATCTCCCAGAGGTCCACGTCAGCAGGCTTCTTGCCGATCCTGGCCAACGCTGCCTCCGCGGCCTTGGCCGGAGTCCTCGCGAGATACGGGAAGTCATCGGCAACCTGTCCGTAGGCGACCACGGTCGCCAACGCCTCGTGCCCCTTCTCGGCCGCCCACTCGTCTGATGCGACTACGACAGCGGCGCCGCCGTCATTCACCCCCGGTGCCTTGCCCGCGGTGTGGGGTCCGTCATCGCCGCCGATCGACTTGAGGCCGGCGAGTACCTCGAGAGTCGTATCGGGCCTGATCGCCTCGTCCACCTCGACCACCGTGTCGCCCTTGCGAGAGGAGACGGTGACCGGAGCGATCTCCTCGGCCATGTGGCCGGCCTCGACCGCGGCATGTGCCAAACGATGAGAGCGCTCAGCCCAGGCGTCGAGATCGGGGCGGGATATCTCCAGCTCAGCGCCCACCTCCTCGGCCTCGGGCATCATCTGCTTGCCAGAGAAGGGGTTGGTGAGACCGTCGTAGGTCATCGCGTCGACGGCATCGACGTTGCCCATCCTGAAGCCGAATCTGGCGCCAGGCAGCAGGTACGGAGCGAGGCTCATCGACTCCATGCCTCCCGCTACCCCGACTGAGAGATCCCCAGCCCTGATCGCCTGATCCGACAAGCCGATCGAGCGCATACCCGAGGCGCAAACCTTGTTGATCGTCTCGGAGGGGACCTCCTTGGGGATACCCGCAGCGATCTGAGCCTGGCGAGAGGGAATCTGGCCCTGTCCCGCCTGCAGCACCTGCCCGAATACGACGCCTTCGACCTCTTCGGCCTCCACTCCCGAGCGCGAAAGCGCTTCCCGGATGGCGGTTGCGCCGAGCCCCGTCGCATCGACGGTGGACAAGGAGCCACCCATCTTTCCGAAAGGAGTGCGTGCTGTGGAGAGAATCACGGTCTTCGACATCGTCACCTTCCTGAGCTTATTGATTGCGGCCAGCTTGCCTTGTGCACGCGATGCTAGATGAGATGGCCACTATGACTATCCTCACCCAATCGTGCAGGTCGAACTGACACAGACACCTCTGGCCGAGATCGACGCGGACCTGCATGTGCTGCCGCGAACCGACGCCGAGGCGGCAGTGCCGAAGGAGTTCGCCCAGGTTCCCGGCGCGGACGACGCGAAGACCAGTTTCAAATCGGTCACGCTGCTGCGGCCAGAGTCAGACGGTGGCCCCGAGCGGCTCGCGATAGTCGGTCTGGGCGACCTCGAAGGGCTCGACGGTGAGCGCCTGAGGGTGGCGGCGGCTCTCGCTGCACGTGAGGCCAAACGCTGGAAGTGCAGCACGATCGCCTGGCGCCTTCCGGTCAAGGGCTCAGACGAGGGCAGTCGACTGGCTGTAGCCGACATCATCGCCGGCACCATCCTGGCTGACTACCGATTCGACCGCTATAAGAGCGCGAGCGACGAAAACTCCGACGAGAGCAAGGGGATCGAGCGCCTGGTCATCTCGGTCGGCGGAGAGGTCGATGACGCCATGCGTACCGAGGCTGAAACGGCAAGGGTCTCTGCTCTTGCGGCGAATCAGGCGCGCGAGTTGCAGCAGCTGCCTTCGAATGTGGTCACGCCCTCTTATCTGGCTGAACGAGCCCAAGAGCTGGCTCGCCTCCACCCCTCTCTCAGCTGCGATGTACTCGACCGGGATGACATGGAGAGACTCGGCATGGGTGGCCTCATGGCGGTTTCGAGTGGTAGCGCAGAGGAACCGAAGCTGATCGTGCTCCGGCACGCCGGGCCCGGAGAGACGCTCGGGATCGTCGGCAAAGGAGTTACCTTCGACAGCGGCGGCATCTCGATCAAGCCCTCGCGCGGCATGGAGGAGATGAAGATGGACATGTCCGGCGCCTCGGCTGCGCTGGAGGCCACAGGAGCGATCGCTGAGCTGGGTCTCCCGATCTCGGTGCTCTGCGTGATCCCCTCGACCGAGAACATGCCGAGCGGCACCGCGGTCAAGCCGGGCGACATCATCACCCAGCTCAACGGAAAGACGGTCGAGGTGAACAACACCGACGCCGAGGGCCGTCTGATCCTCGCCGACGCCCTCGCCTACTCGGTAGAGCAGGGCGCCGACCGGATCGTCGATCTCGCAACCCTGACCGGAGCCGTGCTGGTGGCACTCGGCTCGACCTACGCCGCACTGATCTCGAATGACGACACCCTGGCGGCCGAGGTCGAAACCGCCGGTCGCAGGACCGGCGAGATCGCATGGCGCCTCCCGCTGCACCCGGAGTTCAAGGAATTGACGAAGGGCAAAGAGGCAGATCTGACCAACGCCTCGAGCAAGGGCAAGGCCGGAACCATCTACGCCGCGGAGTTCCTGGAGGAGTTCGTCGGAGATACCCCCTGGGTACATCTCGATATCGCTGGCACCGCCTGGGATGTAGGTCGCGATTACGTGGGCAGCGGCCCCACCGGCTACGGCGTTCGACTTCTCGTCGACCTCGCTCGCGACCTCGCCTCGAAGCAGGGCTGATCGAGTGGACTTCGGCCTGACCGATGAACAGCGCTTGCTCCG
The DNA here is from genome assembly GCA_046091265.1 of bacterium. Lineage (GTDB taxonomy): Bacteria > Actinomycetota > Thermoleophilia > Solirubrobacterales > 70-9 > CAIUSP01. The sequence goes on along the minus strand of JBJTBI010000186.1, from coordinate 281 downwards.
CGACACCGTTCGGGATTTCGCACGTCAGGAGATCGCTCCGGTAGCCGAAGAGCTCGATCGCGAGAAGCGCTTTCCGTACGAGATCGTCGAGAAGCTCGGTGATCTCGGGATCATGGGAATCCCGCACCCGGCCGAGCACGGTGGGGGCGGAGGGGATGTCCTCTCCTACGCGCTTGCGGTCGAGGAGATCTCGCGGATAGACGCGTCGGTGGCGATCACCGTGGCCGCCCACACCTCTCTCGGCGCGGGGATGATCGCGATGTTCGGCAACGAGGAGCAGA
>JBJTBI010000185.1:0-7333 GCA_046091265.1 bacterium | reverse complement strand
GTCTTGGGGGTGGAATCGGTAGCCATCGGCACCCGGGAGACCTACGAGACCCTGGCCGATCAGCTCGCGGCCTCGGCCTGTTCCGTCGTGGGGAAGGTGCTCGGGGAGATCTCATCCGGTACCTCTCAGGCGAGCCCGCAGGATGATTCCCTCGTGACGTATGCGGAGAAGATCGATCCCTCGGAGCGGTACCTCTCGCCTGAGTCGAGCGCGGTGGATCTGGACCGGCGGGTTCGGGCATTGGGGGGCAGGCTCGGCACCTATCTCATGCTCGGAGAGGGCCCGGAAGAACGGTTGGGCGTGGTGGAGTGCCTCTCGGTGGAACGCGCCCTCGATGGCACGTCGGCGGGCCGTACCGGCGACATCGTGGCTGCCGAGGACGGCCTCTTCGTGATCTGTGCCGAGGGCGTACTGCGGTTGATCGAGGTGAAGCCGGCGGGTGGTAGGGCGATGTCGGTCGCCGACTACCTCCGCGGACGCGATGCTCCGATGAGGGTGCTGTGAGCGGACTACCATCGGCGTGATGGCGGAACCGGAAGTCCTCAATAGACCCAGGTGTCCCAGCTGCAAGGAGCCCTGGCTGCGTCCCGCGCAGCTTCCGGGTCGCTTCGTCTGTGTCAACTGCCTGTCTCGATACGAACTCGTCTCCCAGTGTCCCGACTGCGGCGAGCATCAGACGATCGCGAGGATGAGTCGCACCGAGGATACGGTCTGCATGAATTGCGGTGGTCAGATGCTCCGACCGATCTGACGCGCGGTCGGTACGGGCGTCGGCGACCGGCTTAGGGGCGATGGCTCCCGTAAGGTTCGCGCCATGATCGCCCCTGAGTCGTCTTCCCTCCCTGAGGCCCGGAAAGACCTCTTCCGCACCAAGCGGGTCGCCCCGTCCGTGTTGTCGGCTGACTTCTCCCGTCTCGGAGAGCAGGTCGAGATGGTGATGGAGGCGGGAGCACGCGTGATCCACTTTGACGTGATGGATGGGCATTTCGTGCCGCCGATCACAGTGGGTCCTCTCGTCTGTGGCGCCATCTCCGGACAGGTCCATGATGCTGGCGGGGCGATGGACGTCCATCTGATGATCGAGCGGCCGGAGGACCAGATCGAAGCTTTCGCAGAGGCTGGCGCGGACTGCATCACCATCCATGCGGAAGCGACGGCTCACGCAAGTCGCACCCTTTCGGCCATCCGGGATCTCGGCTGTCTGGCCGGACTTGCACTCAACCCCGGCACGCAGGTGGAGACGCTGGAGGAGCTCGGAGATTCCGTCGATCTCGTCCTCTGCATGACCGTGAACCCCGGCTGGGGCGGCCAGCCTTTCATCGAGTCTTCTCCCGGCAAGGTCGAGAGGCTGGGTGCTGTTGCGGGAGACGCGGTGATCGAGGTAGATGGCGGTATTTCTCCAGACACCGCCGGGACCATCTCGGCGGCAGGCGCGGGTCTGTTCGTCGCGGGAGCCGCGATCTTCGGCGCCGAGGATCCTGCGGCTGCTTACCGGAGCATCGCTGAGGCCGCTGGCGCCGAGTGAGGCGTCGACTCGGTGCTAGGACCCCTCGTCGGCTGCAGCCAGCTGCAGCTCTACCTCTTCCGGAGAGTCCGGTCTGATCTCGTGGCCGGCCTCGGGCTTGGGGCTCCTGTAGATCAGGAGCAGCAGGCCGCACAGGAGTGCGGCCGACCCGATGAATCCGACCTCGACCCGGAGGTCGACCTCCTCGACCAACGGGGAAAGGGTCCATGCGACGAAGATCCCTGCCGAGACGATCCAGCGAGTTGCCGCCCTCCTCACCTGACCTTGAGCCAGCGCGCCCTGGTTCAGAGTCGCTGCGCAGAGATAGAGGCCCATTCCGAGGCTGACCAAGATGAGGCCGACTCGCTCGTAGGAGAACTTGTCACTGAAGGCGAGTTGCATGAGGAAAGGACCCGCGAGCGCCATCACCCCCGCAACCACGAGCCCGAACAGCAGGACCGCCAGGACGGTGATCCTGACAGATGCGTGGAAGTCCTCCTCCTTCCTCTCGGCTCGGAGTCGCGTGAGATGAGGAAGGAGGCTCGTCGTCACGGCCTGGAAGAGAAGCAGGGGAGCTCTGGCGATCATCAACACGTTGAAGATGTAGCCGGCTGCGGCGGCTCCAGCCGTACCGGAGACGAGCAGAGGCCCTGCGTTGAAGAAGGTCTGCTCGCTCAGCATGATCACCAGCACGGCTCCGGCGAACCAGCTCCCTTTCGCAGCGCTGAACTCGAGGCCCTTCCGAGAGGAGGAGTCGAGTACCGCTCGTCTCCGTGTCTCGTTGCCACGGTCGGCCCCCACCAGGAACGCCACCGGGACACAGATCAGCGAGAGCGCCGGCGCCATGACGATCCCGAGTGCAACTGCATCCTGACCGCTGGTGATACCCAGGGCGACGAGCACCGGAAACAGGGTCCGGATCAGTGACTCACTGATGATCAGAGAGGCGTAGAGCGTCAGTCGGTGGCTGCCCGCGAGCAGACCTCGGGCGAAGTAGCTCGCTCCGTAGGCAGCGATAGCCGTGATTCCGATCCAGTACAGGGTCGCGTTCCCATGCAGGAGGCCGTTCTGGATCGGTCCGCGCAGCAGCAACGCGATACCGAGGAAGGTCGCCGAGACGAGGGTCTGTATCCCGGCCGCAACGGCGAGGGGGCGCGAGTAGCCCTCGCCGTGGGCGATGTGTTCCGACACGGTCCGAGACAGCAACTGCTCGACGGGGCGCTGGAGGATCGAGACGGTGATGAAGACCGCTGACCAGCAGATGACGAGCTCGCCGTACTCGGTCGTATCGAGCACGTGAGAGGAGATCGCGAAGAAGAGATAGGTGACGAGTCCTGCGAGGCCCACGCCGATCGACAGCAGCCCTGCGCGCTTTCCATACCCTGCGGCCTCGCTGCCCGAGTCGCCACCAAGCCGATGCCTGAGTTCCTTGAGCATTGGACAGAGAGCCTACGGCCGGCGGGTGATCCCGGGCGGGCCGCAACCTTCAGTCGTAGAGGGTCAGGAAGAATCCAGGCGGCGACGGGTCGATCACTCCGCTTGCAGCATCTATCGTCACGAAGGCCGCGTCTTCGGCACCGGGGCACTGTGAGACGTCGACGACGCTGCCGAGGGTTGCGTTCAAGGTGGAGTTGAGGGCGTTCTGACCGGTCCCGAGGAGAGTTGTCTGCAGGTTGCGGGGCTCGAAGTCCAGTCCGTCGAGACACACGTAGCCCTCGGCGCCGAGTGTGGCGGTGGCGCTCTCCATCCGCTCGCTCGCCGACTCCAGGATCCCGACATCGGGCCATGCCTCGATCAGGGCGTAAGCCCTCGGTACGGCACCTGCTGCGATCTCGGAATCACCCACTGCACCTGCTGCGATCTCGGGCTCTGCGACGGCACCTGTGGCTATCTCGCTCCTGCGCACTGCACCGCTTCTGATCTTCTTCGAGATCACCGCGCCCTTCTTGAGCTGGTTGCTCCCGACGCTGTTCCTCGGTATCCACGCAGCGTAGGACGCGCCCGCTGCGAGTGCGGCGACCGCGAGACCTCCGATCACACCTGTTCTGAGCGTCCGTCTCCGGCTGCCGCCAGGGCCGCGCAGGCGGCTCGACGATTTCTCTCCCTCATTGCTGCCCATAACAATGATCAGAAAGCGTAGGTCACGGGGAGGGCTCGTGCAGCGTTGACGAGCCGGCAATCGGAGCTCCCGCGCGCCCGTATCATCGTTCGGGCAGCGCAGATCGACGTAGGCGGTTAAGACGATGGAGACGAACGAGACACCAGTCGCGACGTCACTCCCGGTGGACGTGGAGGGCGCTCACATGCGCAGAGCGCTCGAGCTTGCCGAGAGAGGGCGTGGCTCCACCAACCCCAATCCTCTGGTGGGCGCGGTCCTCTGTTCTCCGGATGGCCGGGTTATCGGCGAGGGGTTCCATGCCAGGCGTGGCGAACCCCATGCTGAGCGAGAGGCGATCCGCGACGCATCCGAGCGCGGCGAGGACCCGAAGGGCGGCACCCTCTATGTGACTCTCGAACCCTGTGCTCACCATGGCAGACAGCCTCCGTGCACCGATGCCGTTCTCGAATCGAATATCGCCCGAGTCGTCTATGCGTCCGAGGATCCAACCGAGAAGGCCTCCGGCCGGGGTCCGACGATCCTGCGCGAGGCCGGGATCGAGGTGGTGAGGGCTGCGGCGGATCAGGTCGAGGTCGCTGACTCCCTCAATCAGCCGTTCCTCAAGCGGGCGGCGACTGGGCTGCCACTCGTCACTTACAAGGCGGCGATGACCCTCGATGGCAAGGTCGCAGCCCCTGGAGGCGACTCGCGCTGGATCTCCTGCTCCGAGAGTCGGGCACTCGTGCACGAAATGCGAGGGGTCTGCGATGCCGTGGCGGTCGGGATCGGGACGGTGCTGGCAGATGACCCTCTACTGACCGCCCGAAACGGTGACGGCTCTGACCGTTCCGGCAGCGAAGCACGGGAAATCAGTGGCCGATCGGCCATCAGGGTCGTATTCGACCGTAAGGCCCGCCTGCCGCTCGACTCTGCGTTGGTCGCTTCCCAGGATGTAGCGGAGCTTGCGGTCGTCGTCTCTGAAGAGGCCGATCCCGCCCGGGTGTCAGCGCTGGAGCAAGCCGGCGTAAAGGTCCTGGAGGCGGGAGGCCCCGGTGACGGTGATCTGGTCAGGTCGGGCCTGCGGGCGGTGTCCGAGCAGATGGAAGTCTCCGACCTCTTGCTCGAGGGGGGACCGCGGCTCGCCGGAGCCTTCCTCGACGCCGAGCAGATCGACAGGCTGCTGATCTTCGTCGCGCCGATCGTGGTCGGCTCTGGCGAGGCGCCCGGGGTGATCGAGGGGACCGGGGCCAGGAGGATCGCGGAGGCGACAAGAGCGGTCTCGAGCAGCCACCTGCAGGTCGGCGACGATGTCCTGCTCGATGCAAGGTTGAGGGAGTGGTAGGCGTGTTCACCGGGCTGATAGAGGAGCTGGGTCAGGTTGCAGCGATCGAGGTTGGCGACACAGGGGCGAGGATCCGTATCTCTGCCCCCGGGGTCGCCGCCAAGATCACCGAGGGAGACTCGGTGGCGGTCAACGGTGCCTGTTTGACCGCAGCGGAGGTCTCCGGTCAGGGCTTCGCGGCGGATGTGATGAACCAGACCCTCAGCCTCACCGCATTGGGCGCTCTCGGACCCGAGGCACGAGTCAACCTGGAACTCGCGATGCCGGCGGACGGACGCTTCGGAGGACACATCGTCGCCGGGCACGTGGATGGAGTCGGAGAGGTCACCTCGGTCATCGAGGACGGGATAGCGAGGAGGCTGACCGTCCGCTTCCCTGAAGACCTGCTGCCGCTCGTGGTCGAACGCGGTTCGGTCGCTCTGTCGGGGGTGAGCCTCACCGTCGCCTCGCTCGCGGGAGATCGGGTGGAGGTCTCGCTGATACCGGAGACACTCGAGCGCACGAATCTCGGATTCCTCGGTGAGGGAGACAAGATCAATCTGGAGTGCGACCTCGTGGCAAGGCACGTGCGGCGACTGCTCGAGAGCGTGCAACCCTAGTCTCTGTCCAATGGAACCCACACGCGGAAAAGGCGAGGCTGAGACGCCGACCGGTCAGACGGGCAACCCGGCTTTCTCCACCATCGACGAGGCTCTGGAGGACCTCAGGATGGGGAAGATGGTCGTGGTCTGTGACGGCGAGGATCGCGAAAACGAAGGTGATCTGGTCATGGCCGCGCAGTTCGCCACACCCGAGGCGATCAACTTCATGGCGAAGCACGGCCGAGGGCTGATCTGCCTGGCCCTTACCCCTGAGCGCTGCGCAGAGCTCGATCTTCCCCTGATGGCGGCGAAGAACGAATCTCCTCTGGAGACTGCCTTCACGGTCACCATCGAAGCCGTCGAAGGGGTCACCACCGGTATATCGGCGCACGACCGGGCGAAGACGATCCAGGTCGCGATCGATCCCGGATCCAGTCCGTCTGATCTCCGTCAACCGGGTCACGTATTCCCTCTCAAGGCCCGCGGCGGTGGGGTGCTGGAGCGCACGGGACATACGGAGGCGAGTGTCGATCTGGCACGACTCTCCGGCTTGATGCCCGCCGGAGTTATCTGCGAGATCATGAACGAGGACGGGACCATGGCAAGAGTCCCTGACCTGATCCCGTACTGCGAGCGCCATGGGTTGAAGCTGATCACGGTGGCGGATCTGATCGCCTATCGCCGTAGGGAGGAGAAGTTGGTGGAGCGGATCGTCTCCACTGCACTGCCAACGGCCTTCGGGGACTTCACGGCAGTCGGCTATCGCTCCTTGGTGGACGACAAGCATCACGTCGCGTTGGTCAAGGGCGAGGTCGACGGCCTGGATGACGTCTTGGTCCGGGTCCACTCCGAGTGCCTGACCGGCGACGTCTTCCACTCGATGCGCTGCGACTGCGGTGAACAGCTCGAATCGGCGCTCGCGATGATCGAGAAGGAGGGCAGGGGGGTGTTGCTGTACCTGTCCCAGGAAGGCCGCGGGATCGGATTGCTCAACAAGCTGCGTGCATACAGGCTCCAGGAGGAGGGTCTGGATACGGTCGAGGCCAATCTCGAACTGGGTCTACCGGCTGATCTGCGCGACTACGGAATCGGGGCCCAGATCCTGGGAGATCTCGGTCTCAGCAGCATCCGAATACTGACCAACAATCCGAAGAAGATCATCGGTCTCGAGGGCTACGGACTCTCGGTGTCGGGCCAGGTGCCGATCGAGGCGCCGCCGAATCGGCACAACGAGTCCTATCTGAGCACCAAACGTGACCGGATGGGCCACCTCCTGCACCATCAGGGACTGGCGCTCGACGAGGAGTTGATCCACGAGGAACAACTGCGCGACGCGGAAAGCAGCGAGGGCGATGAGCGGCGATGAGAAGGAGTTCGCGATCTGCGTCTCCACCTTCTACCGCGACTTGGCCGACCGCCTGATCTCGGGAGCAACCGCCCAGTTCGAAGATGCCGGGGTGCCGAGCGAGAGGGTTTCCATCTTCGAGGTACCCGGGGCATTCGAACTCGCGCCGGCAGCCCGGACCTGTGCAGTATCGGGCCGATTCGCCGGAGTCGCGTGTCTCGGAGCGGTGATTCGCGGAGAGACCAGTCACTACGACCATGTCTGTTCGGAGGCTGCCTCGGGGATCATGCGCGTTCAGCTCGACACCGGCGTCCCCTGTGCCTTCGGCGTAGTCACCTGCGAGACCATGCAGCAGGCGCTCGATCGAACCGGTGACGGTAAGCGAGATCAGGGCAGAGACGCTGCCAAGGCCGTCTTGGCGCTGGCCGACCTGCAAGAGGGGATGGCCTGAGGGGCGGACCCT
>JBJTBI010000184.1:0-6913 GCA_046091265.1 bacterium | reverse complement strand
GCTGGGTGACTCGATGGCCGCGCCGGTCAGCGCTCTGGTCGCCAAGTTCCGACCCGAGTTCGATCAGGCGATCTCTATGGGTGGGGTCAACGGCCATGCCGCATCGGGCAACGGCCTCGGTGGCGATGCTCTGCCGGATGTGGCCTGGCCGCTCGGCGCCGGGAGTGCCGGCTAGATGGCCGAACCGATTCGTGAGTTGGTGACGGTCACCGTCGACGGACGGGAGATCACCGCGCCCGAGGGCCAGATGCTCCACGACGCCGCCAAGTCGGGGGACGTCGAGATCCCGGTCTTCTGTTACGAGCCCAAGCTCGGTGAGCCGGTGGGCGCCTGCCGGATGTGTCTGGTCGAGATCGAGGGCATCCCGGAACTCCAGACCTCCTGCTCGACCCCGATCCGGGACGGCATGGTGGTCCACACCAAGACCGATCAGGTCAAGCAGGCCCAGAACGCTGTCGTCGAGTTCCTGCTGGTCAATCACCCCCTCGACTGTCCGGTCTGCGACAAGGGCGGCGAGTGTCCGCTCCAAGACATCTCGATGGGCTGGGGACCCGGAAAGAGTCGCTTCACCGATGTCAAGCGTCACTTCCAGAAGCCGATCGAGCTCTCGCCGCTGATCGCGTTGGATCGCGAGCGCTGCATCCTCTGTTACCGCTGCGTCAGGTTCAGCCAGGAGGTCGCCGAGGACGAGCAGCTGCAACTCCTCGAGCGCGGTGACAGGACCTTCGTCGGAACCTTCGACGACCGGCCCTACGACGATCCCTACCACGGCAACGTGATCGAGCTCTGTCCGGTCGGAGCGCTGACCACCTACACCTACCGGTTCCGCGCTCGGCCGTGGGACATAGAAGACGCAGGCTCGGTCTGCACCCTCTGCTCCTCGCAGTGCAACGTCAAGTTCTCGATCCGCGACGAAGAGGTCCTGCGAGTCCTCGCACGCGACAACGAAGACGTGGACGACGGCTGGCTCTGCGACAAGGGTCGATTCGGTTTCCAGTCGTTTCGCTCGGATGAGCGAATCACCCAGCCGATGCTCCGTGGCGGCGACGGCACGCTCTCTCCGATCTCCTGGGACGACGCACTCTCTCGGGTCGCGAAGGCCCTGGAGTCATCGGGCGAGAAGACTGCAGTGCTCGCCGGCGGCGGCACCTCCAACGAGGAGGGATGGCTGCTCGGGCGGATCCTGCGAGAAGGACTGGGCGGAAACGCGATCGACTCGGGAGCGCACCCTGCGGATGCAAAGTCCGTGAGACACCTCTCGAATCCTGCTCTGACCGCCCGATTGCGCGACATCGATCACGCAGGAGCGGTGCTGGTGCTCGGCGCGGACCCGCGCAACGAGATGCCGATCTGCGACCTGCGCGTCCGCAAGGGCGTGAGGCGAAACGGCGTGCGCCTTGCGGTTGCGACCGATTCCCCCACCGCCCTCGATCGACGCGCTCATGCGGTGGGGCGCTACCTGCCCGGTGCCGCAGCCGAGTTCATCTCGCAGCTGGCCGGCGAGATCCGTAGCGAAGGCGCAGCGAGCGGACCGGAGGCCGAGACCGTCTCCGCAGTGGCGACGGAACTCCGCGGCGCCGAGGACGTAGTCGTGGTCTGGGGCGAGGAACTCTGGAGCGAGCCCGGAGCGATTCCGGCATTGATGGAGCTGGCGGCAGCGCTGAGTATCGAGGGCACCGAGACATCCGGTCTGATCGAGATCCCCTCCGAGGCGAACGGCAGGGGCCTGCGCGAGGTCGGTTGTCTGCCGGGCGCATCCGCCGGTCTCGCCGAGGCGCCCGAGGGTCCCGGAGTGGCGGAGATCTGTGAGAAGCTGCGAGACGGCAGCCTCGAGACCATCCTGCTGGCCGACTCCGACCCCGCTCGCACCCATCCCGACGGCGAGGGGTGGAAGCAGGCTCTCGGCAACGCCTTCGTGATCGCCATATCGTCGTTCGAGACTCCGTCCGCCTCTCTGGCCAACCTCGTCATCCCCGCTGAGAACTTCTCGGAGAAGGAGGGGACGATCACCCACCCGGAGGGTCGTCTGCAGAGGGTCCGCAGGAATGTCCCGCCTCCCGACGGCCTGCTTCCGACCTGGAACTTCCTCGCGGCGCTCGCAACGGAGTTGGGAGTCGACTGCGGATTCACCGACCAGCCCGGCCTGTTCACGGCGATGACCTCCTGGAACGGTCTCTACCAGGGGATAACCGAGGAGGATCTCGCTGGGCAGGGTGTCCGCTGGCAGGATCGTGAAGGAGCGGCGGGGCGGGTACCCGCGGGCGGCGCGTCACCCCAGATGGCTGCACCGACATCCACACCCGGATCGGCCGGAGCACCAGACTCGATCCGGTTGGGAACCCGTCGTGACCTCTGGGCGGCGGAGGTCGCCGAACGCAGTCCGGCGCTCGAGTTCTTGGTGCCGACGCAGAGTCTCGAGATCTCCATCCCCGACGCGGAGCGGCTCGGACTCGAGCAGGGTCAGGCCGTCGAGGTCAGCGCCGACGACGGAGTGTCGGTCGAGGCGAAGGTGGCGATCCGCGAGGCGATGATCCCCGGTGCCGCCTTCCTGATCTGCGGTGCGCGGGACGGGAACGGAAACCTGCTCACCGGCGCGGTCCCGGGTTCGAGGACGATCCGGATAGAGGTCGCAACACCGGTGGGTCAGCCGGAAGGCGCATGATCGGCTTTCCCCCGATCGCCGATACCGCTTTCGCGGAGGCGCCCTGGCTGCTGGTCGTCAAGTCGATCGTGATCTTCGGCGTGATGGTCGCCATCCTGCCCCTGCTCACCGTCCTCGAGCGGAAGCTGCTCGGCCGCTTCCAACAACGCTACGGACCCAATCGAGTCGGTCCGGTCGGCCTGCTCCAGCCACTGGCCGATGTCGGCAAGTTGCTCGGCAAGGAGCACTTCCGGCCGGATGCAGCCGTGCCGTTCCTGTTCGCGATCGGTCCGCTGTTGGTCGTGCTCTCGGGGATCCTGGCGATCGCGATCATCCCGTTCGGGAACGTGGTCGACGGAGTCGGACTGTACGGAATCGACGTCTCGATCGGGATCCTCTACTTCTTCGCGGTCGGCTCGATCGCCTTCTACGGACTCCTGCTCGCTGGTTGGTCCTCGGGTTCGAAGTACAGCTTCCTCGGCGCCATGCGCGCTGCGGCCCAGCTGATCAGTTACGAGGTGGCGATGGGGCTTTCGCTGCTCGGCGTGATCTTCATGGCTGGATCGCTATCGCTGGTGGACATAGTCGAGGCCCAGAGCGGCCTCTGGTTCATCGTGCCGCAGATCGTCGGATTCCTCGTGTTCATGTTGGCGGGGTTCGCGGAGACGAACCGGACCCCGTTCGACCTGCCCGAGGCAGATGCCGAGTTGGTCGCCGGATACCAGACCGAGTACGGGGGGATGCGCTTCGGCTCCTTCCTGCTGGCCGAGTACATCGAGATCACCGTGGTCTCCGCGATCGGCGCGGCGATGTTCCTCGGCGGATTCCTCGGGCCTGGGCCGGACTGGCTGGGACCGCTCTGGATGGGGATCAAGACCTTCGTGCTGATCCTGATGTTCATCTGGATTCGCGCCACCATTCCGAGAGTCCGGTATGACCAGCTGATGAGCCTCGGCTGGAAGATCCTGCTGCCGATCGCAACCCTGAACGCACTCGTAACCGCCGTCGTGGTGACGCTCACCTGAGGAGAGAGATGCACGCGAAACTGAACCAAGACAAGACCGACTGGAGCCCGTTCCCGTATCTGCAGGAAGCCGATGTGATCTCGGTCCAGAGAGGTCCCGAGGCGGGCGGCGCTGCCGGAGGTTGGCGCGCTCTGCGCGAGACCATGAGGGGCATGAAGACCACCTTCGCCCGTCTGGTCGAGGGTCCGGTCACCCTCCAGTACCCGGAGGAGAAGACCGCCGTCTATCCGCGGTTCAGAGGCCGCCACAAACTGCATCGGTTCACCGACACGGGGCTCGAGAAGTGCGTCGGTTGCTCGCTCTGCGCTGCAGCCTGTCCAGCCGACTGCATCCGGGTGGTCGCGCGGGAGAACGATCCGGACGATCGCGTCTCGGCCGGAGAGCGCTACGCCGAGGTCTACGAGATCAACCTCGCCCGTTGCATCTTCTGCGGCTACTGCGAGATCGCCTGCCCGTTCGACGCGATCACCATGGGTCACGACTACGAGATGGCCGACTACAACCGGGGAGACCTGATCTTCACCAAGGAGATGCTGCTCGCCGAGCCGATCGAGCGGGCGCCGCTGAAGCGGGAGGGCGAGTAGTCGGATGAAGGAGGTCCTCTTCTGGATCGGAGCGATCGGAGCGATCGGAGGCGCGGCGGCAGTGGTCGCGTTGCGAAATCCCTTCTACAGCGTGCTCGCACTGATCGTGCACCTCGTCTCGATCGCGGGCCTCTTCCTGATCCTGCAGGCGGAGTTCATCGCTGCGGCCCAGGTGGTGGTCTACGCGGGCGCGGTGATGGTGCTCTACGTCTTCGTGGCTGCGTACGTGGGCGGGATCGAGGAGCCCAAGCTCGACGCGATCCCCGGGCAGCGACCACTGGCGTTCCTCGTCGGCGTCGCGATCTTCATCGAACTGTCGATAGCGATCGTCGCTTCCGGGTTGCTGGCGCTCGACTCCGGCGGTCCGGAGGTCGCCCTCGGGTTCGGCTCGCCGGCAGGTGTGGGAAAGCTCCTGCTGGAGCGTTTCCTGATCGCGTTCGAGGCCGCCTCGCTGCTCCTGTTGATCGCGGCTATCGGCGCTGTAGTCCTCGCGGAGCGCAAGCGCAGAGATGAGTCCGATGCGGAAGAGGTGCTCGGCTGATGGACATCAGCTACTACCTGGTCCTCTCCGCGCTCCTGTTCGCAACCGGAGCGATCGGGGTGCTCATCCGCCGGAGTCCGTTGGTGATCCTGCTCTGCCTCGAGTTGATGTTGAACGCCGGCAACCTCGCGCTGCTCGCCTTCTCCCGTTCGCTGGCGGATCAGCAGGGCCAGGTACTCGCCCTGGTCGTGATGGTGGTGGCTGCCTGCGAGGTGGTAGTCGGTCTCGGGTTGATCGTCGCGGCGTACCGTCGCAAGCTCCCGCTGAACGTCGATGAGTTCCGGGGCCTGAGGGGATAACCGTCGTGGACGCCGTCCCCTGCGCCTGGCTCGTACTCGCCTTCCCGCTCGCCGGGAGCATCTTGATCTCACTCTCGTTCAAGGTCCTGCCCAGGCGCGCAGCCGGCTACATCGGGACCGCGGCGATCGGGATCGCCTTCGCCTTCGCCGTGGCCGCGCTGATCGGCTTGCTCTCTCATCCGGTCGAGGAGCGCTCTCTGCACGGCGCGCTCTACGACTACGCGGCGGTCGCGGGTATCGACGTCGAGCTCTCGATCCTGGTCGATCCGCTTTCGGTCTTCATGTGCCTGATCGTGACCGGGGTGTCGACCCTGATCCACCTCTACTCGCTCGCATACATGACCTCCGACCGCGGCTACAACCGGTTCTTCGCATACCTCAACTTCTTCGTGTTCTCGATGCTGCTGCTGGTCCTCGCCGGCAACCTCGTGCTGCTGATAGTCGGCTGGGCCTTCGTTGGATTCGCCTCTTACGCGCTGATCAGCGTCTGGTACCGACGCACCACGGCAACCGCCGCGGGCATGAAGGCGTTCGTGATCAACGTCGTCGGCGACATCGGATTGGTGCTCGCAGCGTTCCTGATCCTGAGAGAGATCGGCGTGCTCGATCTGACCGAGATCTTCGAGAAGGCCCCCGATGACCTGACGGTGAACAGCGGGGCAGCGGTGGCGATAGGGCTGCTGCTGCTGGTCGGAGCGTTCGCGAAGTCCGCGCAGATCCCCCTCCATACCTGGCTGGCGGACGCGATGGAGGGTCCGACCCCCGTCTCGGCGCTGATCCACGCAGCAACCATGGTCACCGCTGGCGTCTACCTGATTGCCCGCTTCTGGCCGATCTTCGAGCTGGCACCGACCGCTGCGGATATCGCAGCGTTCACCGGTCTGGCAACGCTGCTCTTTGCCGGAACGGTCGCGCTCGTGGTCACCGACCTGAAGCGGGTCATCGCCTACTCGACGATCAGCCAGATCGGGTACATGGTGGTCGGCGTCTCGATCGGGGCCTACACGGCCGGACTCTTCCATCTGATGACCCATGCGTTCTTCAAGGCGCTGCTGTTCATGGCTGCCGGCTCGGTCATCGCAGCGATGGCCGCCGTCCAAGACCTGGACAAGATGGGCGGGTTCCGAAAGGCCCTGCGGTTCACCGGGCCGATGCTGGTGATCGGCGCTCTGGCGCTCGCCGCGTTCCCGGGTACCTCGGGCTTCTTCTCGAAGGACGAGATCCTCGTCTTCGCCGAGGCCCGCGGAGGCATGTACATGATCTTCGCGATCGGAGGGTATGTCGGTGCGCTGATGACCGCGGTCTACTCCTTCCGGATCGTCTACCGGGTCCTCTCGGGACCTCCGTGCAAGGAGGCCGAGGAGCTCGAGGAGGGGCACTTGGCGCACGGTGAGCCGGGCAACCCCAAGAGCGGCGAGACCGAGGACACCGACGTCGGGTTCCCGGGCTCGGAGCACTGGATAGCCGAGAGGGCCCGCCCGATGCGAGTGGCGATGTCGATCCTCGGATTCCTCGCCCTGTTCGCGGGGCTGGTCCAAGTCCCGGGGGTCACCCACGTGATCGACTCCTTCCTCGAGCCGGTCTTTGCCGGCTCGAGGCTGGCTGAGGAGTACAAGCCCACAGTCGCAGCAGAGTGGCGTGGGCTGGGTGTGGGCGCGATGATCTCGATCCTCGGAATCCTGCTCGCGCGCTACCTGTGGGTGACCAACCCCGCACTGCCGGCCAAGCTCGCGAAGCGATTCCGCAGGATCCATGATTTCTGCGCGAACGCCTGGTACTTCGACGGCTTGGTCGACTTCCTCGTTGTCAGACCGGTTCAGGCG
>JBJTBI010000183.1:0-8922 GCA_046091265.1 bacterium | reverse complement strand
GAAGGTTCCGGATGGTGGAGCGAGTGAAGGACAACCTCTCGGGCCTCATCCTGCCGGCGCGTTTCGTGATCGCCTGGATCCTCGCACTTACCGGCTCGATCCCCCCGGGTGGCAGCGATAGCGAGAGCCTCTCGGTCGCCGCGATCCGCTGGATCCTCTACATGATCACCTTCGCGTTCTTCAGCTCAGCCGTGATGCACTCGGTATTCGCCAAGAAGATGTCGGCGATGATCGGGTGGACTACCAACGGCTTCCAGTACGAGATCGCGTTCGTAAGCCTCGGCCTCGGCTTCGGCTGCCTCTACGCAAGCCAGCACGGCTCCGAGGCGTGGATAGCGGTCTCGCTGCCGGTGATCTCATTCCTCTTCCTCGCTGGCGTCAACCATGTGGTGGGGATGATCCGCGAGGGCAACTTCGCGCCGGGCAACTCGCTGATCTGCATCTACGACTTCGGCGTGGCCATCTCGCTGGCGGTGCTGCTCTTCACCAGCAACGCCGTCTGAGCCGCGCACTCGACTCGTCGCTCGCCCGCTTCGACTAAACTACCCCGCATGAGCGATGACTATGTAAAGAAAGCTCGAATCCTCGTCCTACTCGCGGCCTTCCTCTCTTTCCTCTTCTCGGTCGGCCTCTGGTTCCTCTACAACAAGCAGGCGGGAATCTTCGTCGGGATCTGGGTGCCCTCGATCCTCGCACTTGGAGCGCTCATCCTCCCGCCGCCCGGCGGGCCGAAGTCTTGATCGGCATCTTCATCGTCGGCTGCTTCGTGACCCTGATCGTCGGCGCAGCATGCGTGATCTTGGTGCTTGGACACCGTGCCGCCAAGGCGGATCTCGACCAGCGCAGCGCGACCGCCGGCACCGAGAGCCCCTTTCAGGGCTAGGTCAGCGCCTCGATCAACTCGGCAAGTCTCGCCGGCTGGCCGTCACAGGACTCGAGTTGGTGGCGGTCGATCACGATCTCGTAATCACCGTCTGATCGCTCCGCTACCACGCAGGGGGCTTCGGAGCCGACCAGGGACGAGACGGCTGGCGGGAGTTCATCCAGATGGAGCGCCTGGAACGGAACCGGCAGGTTCGAACTGCAGGACCGCCACTCCGCCTTCTCCTTGAAGACGCCATGCGTGATCTCGCAAAGCGCACAGTGCCGGCGCCCAAGTCGCGCTCCGACCCAGTAGGAAATCTCCCCGAGGATCGATCCGTTGGCGTCGTAGACGCCGATCAGCTGCTCTATTTGGTTCGTACTGGCCAAGAGGCCTCAAGCTAGAGCAACCACCACCGCGCAATCGCTAGGCTTCAGCCCGATGGCTGATGAGTTGACAGAGATCGTCAGCGGCGAGGGCTGGGCCGCCGGTCCGCTCGATGCGATGGGCGAGGGGCCCGGCTTTCGCAAGATCCGCCATGAGGTCGGCGTGACCGAGTTCGGGGTCAACGCGATCATCCTGTCCGCAGGCGCCGAGGGTCGCAAGCACACCCACGAGCACCAGCAGGAGCTCTACATCTGTCACGAGGGTGCCTTGAAGATCGAGTTCGGCGACGGCGAAGAGGTCGTACTCGGCCCCGGAGGCGTGGCCCGAGTCGACGCCTCGACCGTGCGTCTGATCTCCAACCCCTCCGACGCTGACACCACGATCATCGTGGTGGGTGGCAAGGGCGGCTACGTAGAGCGCGACGGCAAGCCCGTCGAAGACTGACCTTTCGCCCACAGAAGGTCTAGTCGCTCCCAAAACCAGCCATACCTGAGGTAACTTCAGGCGGCCATATCGAGACCAAGGGGAGGAAAGTGATGAAGCGATTCAAGAAGATGCCGTCGCCGGCGATGATCGTGGCGATGGCGGCACTGGTGGTTGCGATGGGTGGCTCTGCCTACGCAGGGGTCAAGATCGGGACCAAGCAGATCAAGAACGGGGCCGTCACCCAGTCGAAGCTGTCACCTGGACTGAAGAAGGGGAGCATCGCTGCTTACGCCTCGATCGACGGGTTCGGGCCCACAGTTCAGGGTTCGTACAAGAAGAATGTGACCGGCGTGACGAGCCCGAGCACGGGTGTCTACTGCGTCACGATCGACTGGACGGCTGCAGGACGAACGCCTGAGTCTCAGGCGACTCCAGTGGTGGTTTCGCCGCGGAATCCAGATCACACTGGCGGTGGTGACTACTACCCCTCGGGGACTTGCGGAGCCAACGCGGTTGCGGTCTCCCTCGAGAACTCAGGGGGTTTCCCTGTCGACGGTTGGGTGACCGTCCTGGTGCCCTGAGCGATCGTTTCAAGGTATTCGACCCAGCGCCCCGTCTCCGCCTGGTGCGGGGGCGGGGCGTCGGTCGTTCGAGGGGGAAAACCGGCCTCTTCACCCGATCCCTTGCCGCCCCCGTCCTCTGATAGCATGCGCGCATGTCCGAGGGGAACGACGCGCGGGTTGCCGCTGAACACCGCCTGAAGGCTCAGGCAGGTTTCAAACGTAATGCTGCCACCTTCGTGATCATCGCGATCGGCGTGACCGTGATCTGGGCTCTCACCGGCAAGGGTGAGTTTTGGCCCGTCTGGGTCTATCTGGGCCTGGGCCTCGGAATTGCCTTCAGCGCCTACGGCGCCTACGGACCCCGCGAGAAGGGGATCTCGCAGGCCGACATCGACGCTGAAGCCAAGAAGTTCGAAGAGAAGTAGCCCTGAAGCAGCGCTCAGGTAACTGGATCCTCGCGGCGATGATCTTCGCCGTCGGGATGACCTTCATCGACATGACGATCGTGTCGATCGCCGCGCCCGAGATCCAGACCGATGTCGGCCTCTCAGACACCGGCCTGCAATGGGTGATCAACGGCTACCTGCTTGCGCTCGCAGCATCGTTCGCCCTCGGCGGAAGGCTCGCCGACACCCTCGGCCACGTCCGGATGGTCACTGCGGGCATCTTGACCTTCGCCATCGCCTCGGCCCTTTGCGGCTTTACGCCTTACGGGTCTATTTCGGAGGGCTGGCTGATCTTCTTCCGGGTCGTCCAGGGAGCGGGCGCGGCGCTGATGATCCCTGCGGCTCTCGCTCTGGTCGTTTCGGCCTTTCCTCTCGAGCACCGCGGCAGGGCGCTGTCGCTCTTCTTCGGCATCACCGGAGCGCTCACCTCGGTCGGGCCGATCGCCGGTGGGTATCTCACCGAGATCACCTGGCGCTCGATCTTCTGGATCAACGTACCCGTAGCGATCATCGCGCTGGTCTTGATCTGGCTCGCAAAGCACGAGGACTCCTATGAGCCAGCCCCGATCGACTGGCGCGGCGCCGCCCTGATCACCGGCGGCATGGCGCTCTCGATCCTCGGCCTGCAACAGGCGAGCGAGTGGGGGTGGGGAAGTTGGGCCACGATCGCATCGCTCATCATCGGCACCGCGCTGATCATCGGCTTCGTGGCCCACGAGCTGCGCACCGAGAACCCTCATATGAAGGTGCGGATCGTCTCCGACAAGGCCTTCGCGGTCGAAAACGCGATCCTCTTCTTGCTGATGATCGCGTTCATCCCGCTCTTCTTCTTCGCCAGTACCTACTCGCAGATCTCACTCGGCTACGGCACCTCACAGGCCGGCTTCTACCTTCTGACCTTCTTCGCGGGTTTTGCCGTCTCGACCCAGATCGGCGGGCGGATCCTCGACAAGCGCGGACCGAAGCTCGCGGTAATGCTGGGGGCGGCAATCGCCACGGTGGGCTTCTACTTCTGGGCGACCACCATGACCGAGCTCGACTACAACAACCAGTGGCACTGGATCGTGGTCGCAGGGTTCGGAATGGGTCTGATCCTCGGCCCCGCAAACACAGACGCGATCAACCGCGCACCCGAGACCTCATATGGCGAAGCCACCGGCATCACCCAGACCGTTCGCAACTACGGCTCGAGCCTCGGGCTGGCGGTGCTCGGAACGATCCTGATCCACCAGAACGAAGCGAACATCCGCGCGGGCCTGGAGAAGATCGGTTTTCCGCAAGGTGTGATCAGCCGCATCCAGGAGTCGGTCGCACGCGGCGGCTCCCAAGCCGCCGCCAACCCGCAGGCCCGCGGTGACGGGAAGGTGATCGACACGATCGAGCTCGCCTATGCCCAGTCGACCGAGACCGTTTTCCTGGTGATGGCCGGCGTGCTGGCAGCGATCTTCCTGATTTCGATCCTGCTTCTGCCTGGCGGCAAACTCGAACAGACGGTAGCTGCAGACAAGTACGAGTGACCCAGCGGCGCGATCTCGCCTGCCACGCCTCTTGCAGGCAGGGCAGATAGGCAGGATTCCACCGGGCCGTGCCGTATCTTTCCTCAGCGTAGATATGCTCGCATTGAGCAAGCCTGAAAGCATTTCCTTCAACCTCGTCCCCGCTTTCGAAAAGGAGAAATCTTGACCGCCGACCCGTCTTTCACCCGCCCGTTCAACCCTCGCCGACTTGCGACCGTCGTCGCCTTGGCCTGCGCCTTCGTCACCTTTGGTGCAGCCGATGCCCGCGCTGCCGATTGGAGTGGGTTCGTAGACGTTTCCGGTGAGGGCGTGGGAGGTATCGACTCCAAGAACCCGGCCGTTGCCATCTCGCCCAAGGGTGAGGCGGTCGCTCTCTGGTCTTCCTATCCGACCGTCGACACAGATGTCTCGGTGGTCGATGCATCGGCCCGCAGCCTCTCCGGCAACTGGGGTGCTCCGGTAGTGCTCACCCCTACGGATGGCTACTGCGCCGACTGGGATCAGAGCAACGCTCAGATTCGCGTAGCGATGGATCGCAAGGGAACCGCCACCGCGGCGTGGATCTGCAGTGGAACACCTGAGAGCACCGTCCAGGTCGTCACGCGCCCCGCCGGCGGCAGCTGGGGTACTCCTCAGACCATCGCCGGCCCTACTGGCATGTTTGCGATCAGCTCGTCCACGCGCGGTCAGATCGGGCTGGCAGTGACCCCCTCGGGTGAGGCAATCGTCACCTATGCAGGGTTCGACTCCTCCAGCAGCGAGTGGCAGGTTCGCTATCAGCGTCGGGCCGCTGGGTCATCGTCCTTCGGCTCTCCGGCCACCCTTTATTCGGGAACCGAGACCGCAGGCGGGCTGGCGGGCATCAAGAACGTACGCGCCGCCGCGGGCGCAGACGGCACGATCGCCATCGGTATCGAGGCGAACGGCTTCGACTCGCCCACCACGATCCAGGACTTCATCGTCGCCTCCGTCAAGCCTGCGGGCAGCAACGCCTTCACTGCCCCAGTCGAGGTCACCGCTCCCAACGAGACCTTCGACGTCGATACCGACGGGTATCAGTTCGTCGCGGTCGACCACAAGGGCCGTGCGGTGCTCGCTTGGGTGTACGGAGAGAACGGCCCGGACGCCGCACAGGTGATCATCCGGTCGCGCGGAGCTTCCGGCACCTTCGGCTCGATCCAGACCCTGACCGATCCGACCCTCGACATGACCCCGGGCCCTCTGGCTGCAGGCCCTCAAGGGACGGTCGTCTATGCCTTCCTCCGCAACCTCGACGACGACTCGGCCGCGCAGGCCACCCTGCAGCCGAACGCCACCACCTTCGATGCCGTGACCGAACTCTCCGACGGATTGACCGATGTCGATGAGCCATCCGCGGCAGTTGGCTTGAAGGGCCTGAGTACCGTCGGTTGGTCCGACGATGACGACCCGGGCAACGAGAACGATGAGATCGAGGAGCGCACTCGTCTCGCCGGCGCCTCTGATTTCGGGGACATCTTCACCCTGAGCAGCGGCACCGAGGCCGACAGTGAGGATGTCGATTTCGCCATCTCGCCCTGCACAGGCGCGACGGTTGCCGCTTGGGAGTCGAGCAACGGCGCTGATTCTCCCTTCTGGACCGAGGCCGACTATCGACCTGGCGTGAAGTTCGCGACGGGCTCCAGCGCATGGTGCCCCGGCGGCAAGCCGCCGCTCAAGAAGAAGGGCGTAGCCGGACCGACCTCGCTGCGGGTCCAGATCGGCTGTAAGCCCGGGACCACTGGCACGTGCCGTATCCGCCTCTCGGGCAAGCTTCGCGGTGGTAGCGGCAAGCTCCAGGGCAAGACGGTCAAGGTGAAGGCAGGCAAGCGCAAGACCGTGACACTCGCCTACACGCCCGAGCTCGCCTCCGAGATCGCATCGCGCACCGGCAACAAGGTCAGGGTCACTTCCAAGCAGGTTGGAGGAGGCAGCAACTCGATCCTGGTCCGTATTCCCGATTCCGTCACCGGCTGATCCGACTCACAGCGGTTTTGCCTTCGTCAGCGGCCCCCGAGAGGGGGCGTTGTCGTAGGCCGAAGCGGATTCTCGATCCCTGGCCCGGGACGCACCGCTTCGCTGCTCGATGTCCCGCAACTTCGTGCGTGGCGCGTGTTACTTTGTTTGAACGCTTCGCGTTGCATCGCGCCTATGGCCCGCAAACTCCGAATAGCCCTCGCCTCGATCCTCGCCGTAGCCGCGCTCGGTGCGATCGCGCCTGCGGCGAACGCGTATGTGTACTGGGCGAATTTCGGCTCAGGCTCAATCGCCCGCGCCAATCTCGACGGAACCAACCCCGAACAGAGCTTCATCTCGGGCCTCAGCCAGGTGCTCGATGTGGCCGTCGACTCCAACTACATCTACTGGAACGATCAGGGCACGAGTATCGCCCGCGCCAACCTCGATGGAACCGGGGTAAACCGAAGCTTCGTCGGCTCGGCTGGATCGCCCACCAACGTGGCCGTCTACGGCGGCTACATCTACTACGTAAACAGCAACGGCAATTCGATCGGTCGCGTGGGCGTCAACGGATCCAGCCAGGACAACGGCTTCATCACCGGCCTGATCGCCGCCTCCGACAGGGCCTACGGGGTAGAGGTCGACAGCACCGGGATCTATGTGGCGAGCTTCAACAACAACCGGATCCTTGCTTGGAATCTCAACGGCACCAACCGCACCTGGCTCTTCGACACCTATCCGCAGACAGGGCCGACCGGTATCGCTCTTCGAAACCCCTATCTCTACACCGCGAACTTCGACAGCGATTCGATTGGCCGTGGGCAGTGGGTGGGAACCGACTGGAGCAAGAACTTCGTCTCCGGCGTCTCGCTGGGTGACCCGAATGGCGTCGCGGTAGACGCCAACCACATCTTCTGGACCAACACCTTGACCAACACCATCGGCCGCTCCAATCTCGACGGTTCTTCGCCTAACGGCAGTTTCATCACCGGAGCATCGGGTCCCTCCGGCATGACGATTGACGCGCTTTCCCCGGCGGCCGACCTCACGCCCTCCACCTACGACTACGGCGACGTGAAGGCAAGCGGCGGCGAGAAGCCCATGACCTTCACCCTCACCTCCGCCGGCAATGTCCCACTGACCGTGGGTGGCTTCTCAATCGGCGGGTCGGAAGGCGAGAATTTCGGAATCCTCGGTGGCGGTACCTGCGTGGCAGGGGTGACCACACTCTCGAACGGCCAGTCGTGCACCGTGATGGTGAACTTCGCCCCGCTCACCCTCGGTGCGAAGTCCGCTGCTTTGGATATCACGACCAACGCGGGGGTGAAGTCACTGTCGCTGTCAGGCACGGGTGTGGGTATTCCTACGCTCACCCCGCTTCGCACCACCAAGACCTCGCTCAAGCTCAAGGTCGGTTGCGGTGACGCCGACTCCTGCTCTCTGCGCCTGACCGGCAAGAAGGTGGGATCCAACGCGGCCTTCATTCCCAAGACCGTCGCAATCGGGGCTGGCCAGCAGCCGGTCGTCACCCTCAACTACTCGAGTGCGCTCAAGCGAGCCCTCGCCACGGGCGGGCGTCTCAGCGTGATCGCAACCAGACTGAATGCCACTGGCGCGGTGAAGACGATCACATTGCGCGTGCGCAAGTAGCATCACGAAGGCAATCGAGGAGGGGAGAAGAAGCGAATGGCTGAAGAGCTGACGATCAAGGGCACGCAGGCGAAGGTGAAGGTACGAAGCCCCATCTGGGTGCTGGTCTGGACGCTGCTCACCTTCGGGATCTATTTCTTCTTCTGGTACTACTTCATCAACCGCGAGCTCGCCGATTACGGCAAGTCCAAGAAGACAACCGACTGCGGCGAGACCCCCAGCACCTCGCTGTTGGCGATGCTGCTGGGTTGGATCATCATCGTGCCGCCGTTCGTCTCGATCTTCAACTGCTGTCGCCGCGTCGACGCTGCCGTGCAGCTGAGCAAGGCCGATGTGCGCGGTGTGTCTGTGGATCCGGTCCTCGGGCTGATCGTCTTCATCGTGCTCGCCCCCGCGATGCCGGTGCTGATCCAGCTCAACCTCAACCGGATCTGGGCGAAGGCGGCGAAGTAGCGCTTGCGGGGGGCCTACCGGCTCTCGGTCGAGAGCATCTCGACCCAACGCATCTCGGTGGCCTCCGCCTCTCGGCTTGGGGCGTGCGAAGCGACACGCTCGTAATCGGCGGAGGAATCCAGGGCTCGACCCTCGCGCTCGCCTTGGCCGAGAAGGGCGTTCGCTCGGCCATCGTCGAGGCGGCCCCTGCGCCGCTCGGCCGCGCCTCGCTTCGAAACGAGGGCAAGATCCATCTCGGCTTCTTCTATGCGCTCGATCATTAGGGCGAGTCGGTCGACCAGATGGTCACCGGAGCGCTCAGCTTCGCGCCGCTTCTGGAGCGTTGGTGCGGGCCGATCGACTGGGCGGCAATGCGCTCTGAGCCTTTCTCATACTTGGTGATGCCTGATTCGCTCGCCCCCGCAGATGAGTTGGCCGAGCACAATGCGCTGGTGGGCGAGCGAATCGAGGCTCTCTCGGCCGATCTCGGCGCCGACTACTGCGGCTGCGATCCGCGCGTGGCCACTCGGCGCGGGGTGGGCCTGCTGCCGGGGCTCGACCCGTCCGTCAGTACAGACTGGTTCGCCACGCCGGAGGTCTCACTCGATCCACGCTCGCTTGGCGCCGCGCTCACGACCGCCCTCGCCTCGAACCCGTTGATC
>JBJTBI010000182.1:0-13852 GCA_046091265.1 bacterium | reverse complement strand
GGATCGGGTGTGCTAACCGAACGGCTCGCCGAATCCACCTCCTTCGTCCACCTGATCGAGCTCGATCGTGCCCTTGCCGGTCAGCTCGAGCCGTTGGCCGAGAGACTCGGGACCGTGGGCGTCGTCTGGGGCGATGCGCTGAGGGTCGATCTCTCGACGCTGGATCCGGCGCCGAACAAGATGGTCGCGAACCTCCCCTATTCGATCGCCACCCCGTTACTGATCAGGACGATCATCGAGGCTCCCTCGGTCCAGACCTGGCTCGTGATGGTCCAGAAGGAGGTCGCGGATCGACTCACGGCCGGCCCCGGATCGAAGATCTACGGCTCGCCGAGTGTCGTGGTCGGGATAGGTTGTGAGGCCAAGGAGGTGCGCAAAGTCGATCCAGCGGTATTCGTACCCAGGCCTCGAGTCGCATCGAGCCTGATCCGTATCGAGCGGACGGGGCCGCCCCCCGACCCGGCTCTGCACGCGCTGATCCGCGAGTCCTTCGCCTATCGCAGGAAGTCGTTGCCGAGATCTCTGGAGACGACCGGCCCGGGCAGAGCCGAGCGGGCACGGGGGACTCTGGTCGAGATGGGACTTGCCGAGGATGCCCGGGCCGAATCGCTCTCCCCCGAGGAGTTCGCGGAGTTCGGGAAGTTGATGGCAGAGGCCCGATGAGCGATCGCGAGCAACTTGAGATGCTTGCCCCTGCCAAGCTCAACCTCTGTCTCTACCTCGGCCCGCGGGGGGAGGATGGGATGCATCAGATATCTTCGCTGTTCCAGCCCATCGATCTCTGCGATCGCATCCTGATCAGCGAGGTCGAAGTCGACGACGAGGTGATCTGCTCTGCCGTGCCGGGGGAGGATCTGACCGCTCGGACTCTGCGGCTGCTACGTGAGGCGGATCTGGATCTTCCTCCGCTGAGGATCGAGGTGGAGAAGAGGAGTCCTTTGGCGGCCGGGATGGGCGGCGGCAGCGCCGACGCGGCTGCGGTTCTCAGATATGCCCGCGACCGACTCGGTGAGGAGTCATTGGTGACTCTGCGCAGCACGGCTCTCGAAGTCGGCTCGGATGTGCTCGCCCAGAGCGGCCTCTGGGCGGAGTCCGGGCACAGGGCCGAGGCGCAGAGATCGCTCGTCGGCGGAATCGGCGATGAGGTCTCCGCCGCTCCGCCTGGCGACGCCTTCGGCGTCGTGTTGATCACCTCCGATGAAGGCCTGTCCACCCCTGAGGTCTACGCAGAGGCTGATCGAATCGGTTCGGCACGCACAGGCCCGGAGCTCGCCGGAGTCGCCGAGTCACTGCGCTTCGGCTCCTCCGGCCTCCCGCTGGTGCCCGTCGAGGCGATGGTCAACGACCTCCAGACAGCGGCGATCTCCCTCCGACCGGAGATCGAGGCGAGCCTCTCCGCCCTGCGTGAGGCAGGGGCGGTGCATGCGATGGTCACCGGTTCCGGACCGACCGTGTTCGGGTCGTTCGCCACCAAGGAGGATGCCGTGGGGGCCGCCGAGAAGCTGGTCGAGGAGGGCCGGTCCGGGGTGGTCGCCGCAGGTCCGTTCGATCCATCGACCGCCCAAGAGGTCGACTCGTGAAGCTGCCGGGATCGTCGGATCGAAGGAGTCGGCCGGACCCGAACGAGGCGCGCTCGCGCCGGATCCGCTGGGTGATCCGGCTCGCGGTGGTCGGCCTGGTCGTTGCGTACTTCGTCTTCCGGGATGACCTCCCGTCGTTCGATCCGAAATACGTGATCGAGGAGATCGCAAGTCGAATCGGTGGCTGGTCGTATCTGCTCGTCGGCGGTCTGGCATTCCTCGAGACCGGTGCTTTCGTCGGGCTGATCGCCCCCGGGGAGTTCACCGTGATCCTCGGTGGCGCGGTTGCCGGTCAGGGTGAGGCCTCTGTCTGGCTGATGATCGCCATCACCTGGTTCGCCGCATTCGCCGGCGATTCGGTCAGCTTCTATCTTGGTGCGCGTCTGGGCCGTGATTTCCTGGTCCGGAACGGCCCGAAGTTCAGGATCACCGAGGAGAGGCTGACGCAGGTCGAGGACTACTTCTCCAAACACGGAGGAAAGACGATCCTGATCGGGCGATTCATTGGGCTGGTCAGGGCTCTCGCTCCGTTCATCGCCGGCACCAGCAAGATGCCGTACGGGGCGTTCGCTCCCTACTCGATCCTCGGCACTGGAATCTGGGCGACGATCCTCGTCCTGATCGGGTACTTCGCTTCCCAGAGTCTCGATACGGCGGCGTCGATCGTCGGCCGCACCCTGATCGGATTCGGGATCCTGGTCGGAATCGCGGTCGGCGTGACGCTGGCGTTCCGGTGGCTCAGCAAGCCCGAAAATCGGAGCAAGGCGGTACGAGAGATGGAGGGTCGGCCGGTGCTGAGGCCGGTGGTCACCCTCGCCCGCCGATTCAAGCCCCAGCTCCTCTTCGTCAGAGACCGGCTGACCCCGGGCGATGGAGTGGGTCTCGAGCTAACCACCCTCCTCGCGACGGCATCGGTCGCCCTGTTCGTGCTGGTCGCCTACTGGACGATCGTCGCGGCCGATCCAGGTCCGACCCCTGGCGACACCACCGCATAGGACCTGTCGACGGGCATCGAGACGAGCTGGCTGACCGCGATCGCCGAGGCCCTCACCGTCCTCGGCTCGCTCGAGGTGACTCTCGCGATCGCGCTCCTCGCGGGCGTGGGTCTGCTCGTGATGGGGCGCAGGATCGAGTTGGCCGTGCTCGTGATCGGCATCGCGGTCAGCTTCCTGCTGGTACCCGAGATCAAGGACTGGGTACAGCGCCCGCGCCCGCCCGATCCGCTGATCGATGCGAAGGGCTGGTCGTTTCCGAGCGGACACGCGACCCATTCCGTTATCTACACCTGGCTCGCGGTCACGATCGCCTTCAGGCTCGTACCCAAATTCAGCCATCGCACTGTCGTGATCGTGGCCGGCCTCGTGCTCACGGCGCTGGTCGGATTGACCCGGGTCTATCTCAGGGTCCACTGGATGAGCGACGTGAGCTCGGGGTGGGCCCTCTGCGTGGCTGCGCTGACGATTGCCGGAGCCTTCGCGCTAGTCGCCTCTCATATCCGCGACAATGGAGGAGAAGATGGAAACCGCAACGACACTCCCTGAGGTCCTGCCGGCCGCGATCGCGCCTGAATTCCTCTTGTTCGGCATCGCAGGTCTGGTCTCGCTGGTCGCCTTCGGATTCCTGATCCTTGCCCCGGCGCTCGGTGCCTACGGCCGGCCCTGGGAGAAGGCCGCCGCAGGCTTCCTCAGCCTGTTCGTGCTGGCTGCTCTGGTGATGATCGGTATCGCGGTGGGTGCGGTCGTCGTCTACTACTGGAACGACATCAGCGGTGCGCTCGGCCTCTAGGTAGCCGATGCCTGACGATCCGGTCAAGTCCGAGTCCCTACGAGCGGGAGTGGCCGACGATCTCGCGACCCTCTCCGAGGGGATAGAGGCCGGCGAGGGTCTGCCGACCCTGATCCGCGCCGCCGCCCGGGCCCTGGGCGGAAGCGTTGCGCTGATCGATCGGTCGAGTGCCGTGCTCGCGGTGGCAGCTGCCTCTCCCGACGAGGAGACCAAGTTGCTCGCTGGCGGCGATGAGGCGATCTCGGTGGCGCTCGAAGTGGCCGGGGAACAGGTGGGCGAGTTGCGGATCCGCCGCGATGAAGGAGCCGAGGCGAGCGGCATGAGCGAAGCGACCGAGCGGCTGGTGTTCAATCTACTGGCGCTGGAGTTGGAGCGCTCGCGCTCCGGAGACTGGGCGAGCGAGGAAGCGGCCGGGGACTTCGTGAGGGCACTGCTCGTTCGTGACATCACCGATCGTCGCGACATCACCGCCCGTGCCGCAGATCTCGGAGCGGATCTGAATTCCGGTGGAGGTGTGGTGATGGGGAGGGTCCATCCCAAAGCGGCCCAGAGCGAAGACTGGCGATCCCGAGCGCTCACCCTCGCGGTCCGCGGAGTCAAGGCGGTCAGCCCCGGTGCTCTGGTCGCCTCGGCAGAACCGGCAACCGGCGGGGCAGAGCGCCGCGATGCGGAACTGATCGCCGTGGTGCCGACCGAGGATGAGGGCCTACTGGCTCGGGCCGCTCGCTCTGTGCTAGCGGAACTCGAAGTGGAGCTCGGTGGGTTCACGATCACCGTCGGCCGGAGCCGACTGGCAGCGGACCCGACGGATCTGCACCGGGCCGGTCAGGAGGCCCGCCTCGCCCTCAACGTAGGCGAGGCCGAGGGCTCCGGGAACCTCGCCTTCGAGGAGACCGGCTCGTACCGCCTCCTGCTGCCCGCGATGAGCGAGGCCCCGGGCGAACTCCAGGGTTTCTACTCCGAGACGGTGGAGCCCCTCGCCGCCTACGACGAGCAGTACGAGACCGAGTTGCTGGCGACCCTAGAGGCGTATCTGGAAAACGACGGCAACGTCGCCCGTACCGCGGAGCGGATGTTCACCCACCGACACACGATCCGGTACCGGCTGGAGCGGGCGCGCGAGCTATGCGGACATGACGCCACCTCCACCGAGGGACGGGAGAAACTCGGTCTCGGCCTCAAGGCGATGCGGGTACTCGGCATCGCCGGCCCCGGCGGCCCGGCGAGGGAGCCCGGCACCGAGGCCGGGAGCGTCTCGCGCAAGGGTCATGAGCCGGACTGACACTTCCGCAGTCAGCCTCTTTCGGCTCTAGCTACCTAGACTGAGGTCTCGGTCCGGGGTGGTGTAGCGATAGCACTCCAGGTTTTGGTCCTGGCAGCGGAGGTTTGAATCCTCCCCCCGGAGCTTCTTTCCGCCAGCAACCGGCTGGGATCACGCACGATGCCTGTCGCCGTCGCAGTCGCCACCGCCTAGGATCAATCCCGTGAGTTCTCTGACCGCCCTGAGCATGGCTGCAGGTGCGGGAACGCGCATGCGCTCCTCTCTGCCCAAGGTCGCCCATCCCGTCTGCGGGAGGCCGATGATCGCATGGTCGGTCGCTGCCGCACGTGAGGCCGGCGCGGATCGCATCTGCGCGATCGTCTCGCCCGACCGGGATCTCTCCGGCGTCCTGCCCGACGGAGTGGAGACTGTGATCCAGCCGACAGCCGATGGCACCGGCGGTGCGCTGAGGGCAGCTCTGCCCGTCATCGCAGACAGCGGGTTGGTGCTGGTCCTCTCCGGCGATCAGCCGTTGGTATCGGCTGAGGAGATCGAGATGCTCCGTGACGAGTCGAATGCGAGCGGTGCTGAGGCCGTGCTCCTGACGGCCGAGCTCGAAGACCCGGGCGCCTCCGGGAGGGTGATCCGGTCTCCCGACGGGTCAGTCGAGAAGATCGTCGAGGCCAAGGAGCCTGGCGACGCAACGCCGGACGAGTTGGCGGTCAGGGAGGTAAACGCAGGCACTTATCTATTCCAGGCCGAAGCGCTGGCCGACGCACTCGGCGAGATATCGAACGACAACTCCCAGGGCGAGTACTACCTGCCCGATGTCCTGCCGGCGATGCGCGAGGCAGGCAAGACGATCGCGGCTTGCGTGACCGATGCGGTCGCAGTCGGAGTGAACGACAAGATCGAGTTGGCGGCGGTGGAGGCCGAGGCCCGCAAGGCACTGCTAGAGGGGCACATGCGCGCCGGGGTCACCGTGGTCGACCCGGCTTCGACCTGGATCGACGCCGATGTCGAGATCGCCGAGGACGTGCGCATCGAGCCGGGATGTTCGATCAAGGGCGCGACGGCGATAAAGGCCGGCGCACTGATCGGCCCACACAGCACCCTGATCGACTCCAAGGTCGGCGAGAGGTCAGAGGTACGCAATTCCCATCTCGATTCATGCACCATCGGAGACGGTGTCCTCGTCGGTCCGTTCGCCCACATCCGCCCGGGGACCGAGTTGGCAGACGGATCGAAGGTGGGCAGCTTCGTCGAGATCAAGAACTCACGGATAGGCAAGGGGGCGAAGGTGCCGCACCTCTCCTATGTAGGCGACGCCGATGTCGGCGAGGAGTCCAATCTGGGCGCAGCGACGATCACCGCCAACTACGACGGTAAGGAGAAACACCGAACCAAGATCGGCCGCAAAGTGCGGACCGGGGTGGATACGACGCTCGTTGCACCGGTAGAGGTCGGCGATGAGGCATACACTGGCGCCGGTTCGGTGATTATCGAGGACGTGCCTCCGGGCGCTCTCGGGATCGGGAGACCGGAGCAGCACAACGTCGAGGGCTACAGCGATCGGAAGCGTGAGGCGACCGATCGCGAGGAGGGGAACGAGGAGTGAGCCAGATCGAAAAAGAGCCGCGCAGCGGATCAGCGATACCCCAGGACTACACCAAGAGGCTGATGGTTTTCGGTGGTCGTGCTTCGATGGATCTCGCCGCCAAGATCTCCGGCAAGCTCGATGTCGAACTCGGCGAAGTAACCCTCAAGACCTTCTCCGATGGTGAGGTCTACTGCCGCTACGAGGAGTCGATCCGCGGAGCCGACGTGTTCCTGGTCCAGTCGACTGCCGCGAACGAAGCCGAGGGGATGACCCCCAACGACTCGCTCGTCGAGTTCCTGGCGATGATCGACGCAGCGCAGGGCGCATCTGCTCACAGGATCATCGCCGTGATGCCCTGGTACGGGTACGCCCGCCAGGACAAGAAGTCGAAGCCACGTGAGCCGATCACCGCCCGGGTGGTCGCGAAGTGTTTGGAGGGAGTCGGTGCCGATCGAGTTCTCACCATGGACCTCCACGCCGGTCAGGTTCAGGGCTTCTTCCACGTCCCGCTGGATCACATGACTGCGATGCCCATGCTCGAGCAGTGGTTGATCGACCAGGCTTTCGAGGAGCCGCCGGTGATCGTCTCGCCTGATGCCGGTCGGGTAAAGACCGCACGGAACTTCGCTCGCAAGGTCGGCTGTACCTGGGCTGTGATGGAGAAGGAGCGCCCGGCCCAGCAGGTCGCCGAGATCGGGTATGTGGTCGGAGATGTCCGTGGCAAGACCGCGGTCCTGGTGGACGACATGATCGACACGGCGGGCACGCTCTGTGCCGCAGCGCAGACCGTCCTCGACGAGGGAGCCGCCAGGGTCATCGCCTGCGCGACCCACGGGGTGTTTTCCGGAGCAGCCTACGAGCGCTTGCCGTACGAGAACAGCAAGATCGAGCAGATCGTGGTCACGGACACCGTCCCGCTGCGCCCCGGTGCCCCCGACAACATCACGGTCCTCACCGCCGCTCAGACCCTCGCCGACTCGATCAGGCGAATCTTCACCGACGATTCGGTTTCGGAGATATTCGCGGGCGAGAACCAGCTCTTCTAGCGCTGACCGACGATCAGCCAGAGTTTCTCCGGCCGCTTGAGCACGAGCGTCAGGGGACTCGGCCCAAGGCCCTGTCGGGAGATCTCCAGTTTCGCCAGCCCCCGTCGCTTCTTGGCGAGGACCTTCACCACCTGGATTTCCTCCACCGGCTGGGCCCACTGGACCCTCTGAGACGCGACGCATCCATCGAGTCCACCTAGGCGCTGCCGATAGGAGGGTCCGAAGAGTTCGCAGGCGGCTGGGAAGTCCCGCTCGATGACCGTATCCGCGTAGTTCTCGGCGGCCCGCCGGGCTCGCTCGTCTTCGGTCTGACCGCAGGCCGCTAACAGTCCCGCCGAGACAGCGGCCAGAGCGACAGATGCTGTGAGCAGACGGGGAGTCCTCATCGCAGGGGAGTCTGCACACATGGCGAGCTCCGTGCTGCCCGATCCGGGCCGCAGTGCTCGGCAGGAGAGCCCTCCCGCCCGCGCAAACCAGCCGTCCTGCTTTAACTTCACGCCATGGCCGGAGAGGAGTGGCTGAGGATTGGGCACAAAGGCGCCGATGCGATCGAGGTCGGAAACACGCTCGAGAGTTTCGACGCGGCGGTAGAGCTCGGGGTCGACATGATCGAGCTCGACGTGTTGCGCCTCAGAGAGGGCAAGTTGGTGGTGGCACACGACCCCGAGGATGCGATGCAGCGCCGTCCACTCGACCTGCTCGAGGCGCTCGATGCATTCCTCGAGCCTCCGCTCGATCAGGTCTCGATCAACTTCGACCTGAAGAAGGCCGGGAGGGAGGCTGAGTTCGCGGGAGCGATAGCGGGCCACGGTCTGGTCGAGCGCTCTTCGGTCTCGAGCATGGAGATGGAAAGCTTGGTCAAATTGCGATCGCTGGAGCCTGACCTGCGCCTTGGCTGGACCTATCCCAAGTCGACCAAGGACTGGACCACCCTGCCCTGGGCCGGCGCCGCCGTCTCCGCCGGACTGGCCGCGCTGCGTCGCGGCTCGCATCGGATAGTCCCGGATCGGGCAGTGGAGCTGGATGTCGATTCGGTCTGGGTGTACGACCCCGTGATCACGCCACGTCTGATCGATTCATTGGGAGAGTTCGGCATCGAGGTGGTCGCATGGACGGTCGACGATCCCGATCGGATGCAGGAGCTGATCGAGATGGGCGTTGCGGGAATCTGCAGTAACGATCCGCGCCTCTTCCCGCCGCGGAAGGATGTCGGCGGAGAATCCGAGTCGAAATCGAATCAGGGGAAGTCTTCCGGGAACTCGTCAGGCAAGAAGTCAGGCAAGTCGTCGGTGAAGTCTTCAGGTAAATCATCCGGCAAGAACTCGGGCAAGTCCGGCTCGGCAAAGAAGTCCTGACTCAGTTCCCGGGCGAGACGATCCCCGGTACCCGCTGCACTCCCTTGTCCTCGAAGTAGTCCCACTCTGCTCGCCCGAGGACGGTCGTCGGCTCGTCGCCGTAGATCCACTCCCTCGAGATCCGGTGCCAGTTCGCCTTCGCGCCAAGCGGGGCGAGCACGGCCATCAGACCGCTCTCCATTCGCCTGCCGAGCAGTTCGTCTGCCGGGAGGGTCTCCTTGCGGAGCATCCCGAAGTACTCGTTGCGGGGGTCGGAGGTGACCTCGATCATCTTCATCACCCGCTCGGCAGAGATCTCGATCTCTGCGTCTTCCATGTACCAGCCGCCCACGTGTTTAGCGTGCTCGAGCAGCCTCCTGGCATCGATGTCGCCGGGGTTCTTGATGAAGCCGAGATCCGTCAACGCCCTCAGCAGGCCATCGGGGTCGTCCCTGAACGCCGCATCCACCACCGCCTGTTCCATCTGGATCTGGCCCGGCGTGACCCTCTTGGTCATCCCGAAATCGAGGAAGGCGACCCTTCCGTCCGGCATCAGTAGGTAGTTCCCCGGGTGCGTGTCGGCGTTGAAGTGCTGCAGGTGGTAGATCGACCCGAAGGAGAATCGGAAGATGATCTCGCCGAAGATGTTCCTCTCCTCCTGAGGGAGCTCCTTGATCGTGTCGAAACCGTGTCCCTCGACGAAGTCGGTGACCAGCACCCTGCGACGAGAGAGCGAGGTATGGACCTTCGGCACGAGGATGAACGGGTGGTCTTCGTATGCCCGTGCGAATGCCCGCTGGTTCTGAGCTTCGAACTCGTAGTCGAGTTCCTCGAGAGTGCGCTCCTTCAGCTCTTCCGCGATCTCCTTGGCGTCGAGGCCGGGGGCGATAGCCTTGGCCAGCCGGACCAGCATCCCGGCGTTCGCCATATCCGATTCCAGCGCGTCGGCCACGCCCGGGTACTGGATCTTGACCGCGACCTCGGTACCGTCGTGCAGTCGGGCGCGGTGGACCTGCCCGAGCGCGGCGGCGGCGAACGCCTCGTGTTCAATGTGTTCGAAGACCTTCTCCGGGTCCCGATCGTCGTATTCCTCCTCCAGCACGACCTTGACCTTGTCCCAGGGCATCGCGGGGGCCTTCGAGCGAAGCTTCGAAAGTTGTTCCTGGTAGGTCTCGCGGAATTCCGGGGGGAGGAAGTCGGCGTCGATGAACGAGGCGAGTTGACCCATCTTCATCGCGGCACCCTTCATCTCACCTAGAACCGAGACCATCTTCATCGCGGCCTCGAGATGTCGCGTCTCCAGTTTCTCCTGGGCCTTCTCAGGGGAGCGGGCCAGGTTCACCGCCTTGGTGCCGGCGTAGCGAGCCCCCTGGGCTCCGACCGTGGCGCTCACCTTGGCGGTGCGTCCTATCCGACCGGCGGGTATCTCTCCGGCCTCATCAGGGCTACGATCAGACTCGAGTGGTGAATCCGGGTCGGGCCGAGCGACGCCCGAGGCGGCTTCCTCCGCGGAGTCGTCCTCTGGTCGATTTCCTGTTTTCTCGTCGTCTCGGCTCATTTACGGTCTGCATCTCCTATTCTGCCGACCCGAGGCCTTCGGCCGCAGTTCGAACTCACGACTTAACAACTTATGGCTCAAACCAGGACCACACTCAAGGCAAATCCACGCACCGCTCAAGGGTCGCGTGGCACCCGACGCCTCCGCAAGGAGGGGATGGTTCCCGGAGTCGTCTACGGACACGGCGGCGATGCGAAGCTCTTTTCGGTGGTCGATCGCGAACTGCGGGTCGTCCTGAGCGAGGGGCATGCCCTGTTCGATCTCGAGATCGAAGGTCAGGAGGCCGTACCCGTCGTGGTCAAGGAGCAGCAGTACCACCCGGTCAAGGGCGATGTGATCCATATGGACTTCCTCGAGGTGAACCTGGACGAGAAGATCGAGGCCGAGGTCTCGCTCGAACTCGAGGGAACCGAGCAGGCACCGGGTGTCCGCGAGGGTGGAGTGCTCGAGCACGTCCTGCGAGAGGTCACGGTCGAGGCACTCCCGACCGAGATCCCGGAGGTCCTGGTGGTGGATGTGTCGGGGATGGAGATCAACGACAACGTCACCCTCGAGGCGGTCGTCGCCCCAGAGGGAGTAACGATCGTCGCCGACGAGCCAGGAGAGGTCACCGTCGCAACCCTCAGTCCTCCCCGGGTGGAAGAGGAGCCTGAACCGTCAGCCGAGGAAGAGACCGAGCTAATCGGCGAGGAGGACGAGGCCGCGGAGGGCGAGGAAGCCGCCGAAGGCGAGGGTGGCGAGGAATCCGGAGGCGGGGAATCCGAGGATTCCGGCTCCGGCGACGAGGAAGGCTAGGACCTGGCTCTGTTCGGCCGGACTCGCCGCGACGCGAGGTCGGGCGGAGGACGAGTCGATTGCCTAGTGGTCGGTCTCGGTAACCCCGGAGCCAAGTACGCCGGGACCCGGCACAACATCGGCTTCGATGTCATCGCGGAGCTGTCGCGCAGATGGGATATGCCCAGAGCGAAGTCGCGCTTCTCGGGTCACCTCACCGAGGGACCTATCGGCCCCGGCGGTCCACGGGTCGCCTTGCTCTGTCCAGAGACCTTCATGAACCGCGCTGGCGACAGCGTCGGGCCTGCTCGAGGATCGCTCAAAGTCCCACTCGAACGGGTGATCGTCTGTCACGATGAGATCGACCTTCCATTCGGAGACGTGCGAGCCCGGATGGGCGGGGGGTTGGCCGGCCACAACGGACTCAAGAGCCTGTCCCAAGGGCTCGGCTCCCCCGACTTCAGACGGGTCAGGGTCGGGGTGGGAAGACCCGAGAGCAGCGATCCGGAGGTGGTTTCGGCATATGTCCTCGGGAAGTTCAGGGAGCCAGCCCCGCAAGTCAGGTCGCTGGTCGAGGACGCTGCGACAGTCACGGAGCAGCTCATAGGCGAACTGATGGAAGAAGAGGAGGAGTAGAGGATGTCGGTGAACACCGATCTGGTCAGCCTCTCGGAAGCCGAAGGCGGGGTTCGGATCATCCGTCTGGAGCGAGACGAGGCCCGCAATGCCCTGAACAGCGAGATGTTGGAGGCGATTCTCGAATACCTCGGGACCGTGGCGGCCGATCCGGAGGCGAGGGCGCTGGTGATCTCGTCCAACGATCACCTCGGCCTCTCCGCGGGAGCCGACGTCAAGGAGGATCTCGATCAGGCGGGAAGCATGCGCCGCATGCAGTTGTTCGCAGACGTCTATGGCGCAGTCGTCTCCTTCCCCAAGCCAACGCTGGCCGCCTGTCACGGGTCTGTCGTCGGAGGCGGAGCGGAGATCGCAATCGCTTGCGACCTCAGGGTTGCCGGCGGGAATCTCAGGATGAAGTTCCCGGGGGCGGAGCTGGGGGTACCGGTAGGTCCGGCACGTCTGGTCACCCTGTGTGGTCTCTCCACCGCCAAGTACCTGCTGCTGACATCCCGCAACGTGGGGGCCGAAGAGGCGTTCAGACTCGGACTGGTGCACCGGGTCGCTCCGGCGGCTCGAACTGAAGAGGCAACCGTGGAGCTGGCCACCGAGGTCGCCGCCCACCCTATGGAGGCGGTTGCTCGCCTGAAGAGCATGCTCCACGAGTGGGACGGGGTGGAGGAGCGTTCGGCAACCGAGGGCGCAGGTCAGGTCGAGTGGCAGAGGACCGGCCCGGGGCTGCCTCACAGCCCTTCCGACTAGCCTCGTGGGGATGAGTGGTTCCCCGACAGATACTCCGGATGCCCTAGAGGCCGAGAGCCCCAGCGGATCCCTGCGGCCCCTGCTGGAGGTCGCGTTCGATGAGGCCAGGATCTCGGCGATCGCCCGTGAGCTGCGCGAAGGGCGTGACGGCGGCACCCCGGTCGAGGTCGCGGTCTCCTCGCCGGCTCGACCCTTCCTGATCGCAGCTTTCTCCGAAGCCGCCAGCGCTGTCGATCCGACTCTGGTCGTGACCGCCGACGACCGCTCTGCCCGTCAGACCGCTGAGTCGCTCGGTTCCTTCCTCGACGCATCGAGGATCCATCTCTACCCCTCGCGCGGAGTGGGTTTCAGATCCCACCTCGCGCCGCCGCCCCATCTCGCCGGTCTGCGCGTCGCGGCGCTCTCGTCGATGACGAGCGACGAGGGATGGGAACCCGGTATGGCACCGATCGTGGTCGCAAGCGCCGTCGCACTGGCCGAGTCTGTACCCGAGGCTGCCCTTCGCCCGAAACCCGTCGATATCTCGGTCGGATCGGAGGCCGATCTCGAGCTGCTCTCGGTCGAATTGACCGACGCCGGCTACAAGAGGGTCGACCAGGTCACCGAGCGCGGAGAGTTCGCGATTCGCGGTGGGATCTGCGACGTGTTCGGAGCAACCGATTCCCGTGCGGCCCGGATCGAGTTGTTCGGGGACGAGGTGGAGGAGATCCGCTGGTTCTCCACCTTCACCCAGCGCTCTCTCGGCGAGATCGATTCGATCGAGCTGGCGCCAGCCTCCGAGTTGGTGACCGAGCATCGGGCTGTTCACCTCCCCGGAGAGGGAGATGATCCAGCGGCTCCGGTCGAGCTGGCCGAGATCATCCCGCTGGACCGCTTCGTCTCACCGCTGGATCTGGTCCCAAGGTCCGCACGCCTCGTCGTGGTCTCGGAGGAGGAGATCTGGCGGTCCCTCCGGGATCTCTCGGAGGATGTCGAGGCGGCTCTCGGCAAGGAGGGCGCTGCCGGGCTCTACGTGGAGATCGAGGATGAGGTGTCGAGCCGGGCGTCCCTGACCCTGGGCCCTCCCGGCGAGGACCCGGACTGGGCGGTGCGGGCCCAACGCGCCGACTTCGCCTCACGCACCCCGGCGGAGGCGGAGGCGGAGCTCGAGAAGTTGGCCCGATCCGGTTACCGCGTGGTCGTCACCTTTCCGGGCAAGGGAGAGGCCGAGCGGACCAGATATGCCTTTGCGAGACTAGACCCGCCACTGCTCGGCGACAGCGATCCGCCTGCGTCGGGAGAGGTGACGTTCGCGGTTGCCTCCCTGTCCGAGGGGTTCATCAGCCCCGATCTGAAGCTCTGCGTGGCTCCGTGGCCGAGCCTGGTCGCCCGTCGTTCGCCCGATCGAGAGGGACAGGGAAGTGGGGCGGCGAGGCTCGCCAATGCGATCGAGCTCCGCGTCGGAGACTTCGTGGTCCATTCGGATCATGGCATCGCCAGATTCGCCGGGTTCGAGACGAAGACCGTCGCCGGAGTGACTCGCGACTACCTCGAGCTC
>JBJTBI010000181.1:0-10545 GCA_046091265.1 bacterium | reverse complement strand
CGTCTCACCCTCGGGAGTGAGGAACCAGCGTGCTCCATCGAAGAGGTCTTCACGGGCTCCCTCCACGCCGACGCTCTCGATACCTGCCAGCGGGTGGCCGCCGACGAATCGTCCCTCAGCCGCGAATCTCTCTGCCAGATGTCTCTTGACCGATCCGACATCGGTAACCGCACATTCACCGCCGGATGCTTCGATTGCTGCGGTAAGCAATTCCTCGAGTCGGTCGACCGGTCCCGCACAGATGACTATCTCGGCCTCGCTGCAAGCCTCTTCGACGCTTGCCGCCGCGTGGTCCACCGCCCCGAGAGAGCGGGCGCGCTCGAGCGCCGCCGGATCGGACTCGAATCCGGTCACGCTTGCAGCGGCGCGGCTCTTGGCCGCAAGGCCGATCGAGCCACCGATCAGGCCGACTCCTAGAACGCTCAACTTCATGGTCGGACGGTCAGACGCCGGCGGGGGTGGGCGTGATTCGGGCCAGATCGGCAGCGGTCTTCAACCGCTCCGCGTACTCGGCAAAACCGTTGGTCGGGATCTGCTGAGCAGCGTCACAAACTGCGGAGTCAGGGTCGTTGTGCACCTCGACGAGGACGCCGTCCGCACCTGCCGCCGCGGCAGCAAGCGACATCGGCTCGACCCAGTCACGACGACCGGCCGCGTGGCTCGGGTCGACCACGACAGGGAGATGCGTCTGTTCCTTCAATGCAGGTATCGCTAACAGGTCGAGGGTGAATCGGTAGCCACTCTCGTAGGTGCGAATCCCACGTTCACAGAGGATCACGCTCTCGTTGCCCTCCTTGAGCACGTATTCAGCGGCCATCAGGAGTTCGTCGAGGGTCGCCGACAAGCCTCGCTTGATCAGGACGGGTATGCCGGCCTTGCCAACCTCCGACAGGAGTGTGTAGTTCTGCATGTTGCGAGCGCCGAGCTGGATCATGTCCGCGACTTCGACCACCGGCTCCAGGTCCCTCACATCCATCAATTCGGTGACTACCGGGAGGCCTGTCTCGGCCTTGGCCTCTGCGAGCAGGGCGAGGCCCTCCTGGCCCAGCCCCTGGAAACTGTAGGGATACGTCCGCGGCTTGTAAGCGCCTCCGCGCAGGTGAGTGGCGCCGCCGTCGGCCACTGCGCGGGCGGTCTCGAGCAGCTGATCACGGCTCTCGACGGTGCAGGGACCGGCGATCAGCCCGAAGGAACCGGCCCCTATCGGGACCCCTCCCACGTCCACGGCTGTGCGCTCACCCTTCTTGAACTGCAGAGAGGCGAGCTTGAACGGCTTGAGGATGGGTACGACCTGATCAACCCCCTCCTGACCCTCGAGACCGAGATCAGCGATGCGATCTTCCTCCGCCCCGATTGCGCCGATGACCGTCAGGAGTTCACCCTTGGAGACATGGGCAGTACAACCGGCGCCTTCGATGCGCTCGACCACGCCCGCGACCTGTTCCTCGGTCGCTCCCTGTTTCATCACGATCATCATCTCTGGTTCACCGTCATTTACGTTGCCAACGACCGCCGGAGAGGCGGCAGGACGACTGATCGTAGAGGGTCGGGGCCGCAGGTCGGGCAGCTGCAAGCGGAGCGCACGTGAGCGCCCACGCTCAGGACGAGGCGCCCAGGTCGGTCCTGAGCTTGATGGCGTCGCCGAGGTAGACGGGCTCGGGCGTGTGATCCTGATCTCCGTAGTAGTGGACCATCACCCTGACTAGCGAGGACATGGCGCCGGGAACGTCTATCTCCCGCGCGCAAAGCAGGGGAACCCGTTCGAGACCCATCTCCC
Source organism: bacterium (assembly GCA_046091265.1). GTDB lineage: Bacteria > Actinomycetota > Thermoleophilia > Solirubrobacterales > 70-9 > CAIUSP01. Next base: position 8,768 of record JBJTBI010000181.1, on the reverse strand, counting down.
GTGCTGCGACAGCAGGAAACTCGGCGTCGAGGTCGTCGGTGGTGGTGAAGATGCAACTGACGATGCTATCCGGGTCCAGAGCGTTGCGCGCGATGATCTCCTCGAGGAGGGATCTCGTGGCAGCCCCAATCGCATCGGCATCGTTCGAGGCGACGGTGTTGGCTCCGCGGACGGCGAAGAGACGCTCGGGTGTCTGACTGGGGTTCATGATCGCTTCTCCATCTCACGGGCATATTCCCAGAGCGAATCGATTTCCCGGGTCGTGAGCTTGCGTGACTCACCGAGGCCTAGGTCTCCCAACTCGAGTGGACCGAAGCTGATCCTCCTCAACGAGTCGACCTGGTTTCCCACAGCCTCGGCCATCCGACGAACCTGACGGTTCCTGCCCTCGTGGATGGTGATCATCAGTTCGTATTCGGAGATCTGCTCGACCAGGGCTGGCGCTGTCGGACCGTCCTCGAGCTCCACACCTCCAGCCAGACGGGATACGGAGTCATCTGTGACCGGCCTGCGCAACACGACTCGATAGGTCTTGGGGACTTCGTATCGGGGATGCGTGAGCAGGTTCGCCAGATCGCCGTCATTGGTCAGGAGGATCAAACCAGTCGAGTCTGCATCGAGTCGCCCGACCGGGTACAGCCTGCCTGGGGAGTCGATCAACTCCGTGACGGGTCTCCGTGAGCCCGGTTCGCTGGCGGTCGAGACGACATCGCGCGGCTTGTTGAGCAACCAGACCTCGCGCGCCTCGGGTGAGACCACTCTGCCGTCGAACTCGACTACCTGCTCGGCCCCGACTGCAGTAGCCGGATCCGTGACCACCTCACCGTCCACCTGGACCCTTCCCGCCCGGATCAGTTCCTCGGCGGCCCGACGAGAGGCAACCCCAGAGTGCGCAAGGTATCGCGCGAGCCTCATGGTCTGGTCAGTTGTCGAGTCGGGCGGGCCCATGCCAGATCCCCCGCCGCTTCAGGCTGCGCGACGTTCTCCCGCCTGCAGAAGCCGCTCGCGGAGTTCCCTCTCATCTTCCGGCGTGGGGTCGAATTGAGCCGGGTCGGGTAGCGAATCGAGCGAGGCGAGACCGAACAGCTTCTCGAACAGCTCGCTGGTGGCATAGCTGACAGCGCCGAAGTCGGTACGGCCCTTCTCCTCTATCAGTCCTCGCTCGGTGAGACCAGACACGGTGGAGTCCGAGGATACGCCGCGGATCCGGGCTATCTCAGGGCGTGAGACGGGCTGCAGATAAGCGACGATCGCCAGTACCTCGGCCTGCGCCTGGGTCAACGGGGGCGTCTTCGGCTTTGCGAGGAGTCTGCGAGCCGCATCGTCGAACTGGGGAACCGAGGCGAGGGCATAGCCCCCGGCGACCTCGCGCAGGACCAACCCACGGCCGGACTCCTCCAGAGATCTGCCGAGACCCTCGAGAGCCTCGATCGTCTCGTCCTCATCCACGTCGAGCGCCTCGGCCAACCGCTTGGGTGTGACGGCATCGCTCGAGAGGAAGAGGAGCGCCTCCACTGCCGCCTCGAGACCGCGGTCGGCCTCACTCACGAGACGATCACCTCGATCGGACCGAAGGAGTGATCCTGCCTCCAACTGGCCTCGCCCCGCTTGTGAAGCTCGAGCAGGGCGAACAGCGTCACCGCCTGAGTCAGGTGATCCTCGTTGCCGAAGGTCTCGCGGAAGTCGAAGCTCGACTTTGCAGCGAGCAAATCCTTGAGGATCCGGACCCTGCGACTGAGCGAAACGCTCTGTCGGATGTGCGATGCGTCCACCTTGGGAGGGGGAGTGAGGAGCGCTTCGAGGGCCTGACCGAGACGATCGGGCTCATAGGCCTGTTCGGCGCCCTCCAACGCGGCCCTTCGCAGCTCCGGAGGCGCTGCCGCGACCCTGTAGCCATACCCCTCGGCCGCAGATCTGATCTCGATCAGCGCCTCGGCCGCGTCGTGGTACCGCCGGTACTCGAGCATCCTGGCGAGCAGTTCGTCCGCAGCCTCCTCAGGTCCGAGTTCGTCCAACTCCTCTTCCTCCCCTGGAAGCAACAGTTTGCTCTTCAGCTCCAGCAGAGCGGCGATCAGGACCAGGAACTCCGTGACCGACTCCAGATCCAGGCTCCCTGCCGACTCGAGATGATCGATGTAGGCGAGCACGACATCTGCGAGGTCCACCTCCGCGAGGCTGATCTCCTCTCGGAGCAGCACGGCCAGCAGGAGGTCGAAGGGACCCTGGAAGATGGCCAGATCGAGATCGAGGCGTGAGACCGAGGCTGGAGCGGTCGCGTTCACGCGGCGAGCGTATAGGCGACGACGGTCAAAGAATCGACTCAACCACCGCCGGGACCGAGACCCATGGCCGCGCGTGCCTCGTCGAGCACCACAGAGGCCATCTCCGCCGCCCTGCCTGCGCCTGACGAGAGCACCTCGTCGAGAGCCTTCTCGTCTGGCCTGATCTCCGAAAAGCGATCCCTCACGGGTGCGAGGAACCCCGCGGTCTCCTCCGCGACGGCGGACTTGAAATCACCGTATCCCGCTGAGGAGAACTCCTGCTCGACCGCCGACGGCTCGACACCCCTGACCACCGAGAGGATCTCGATCAGGTTCACGATCCCCTCCTTGCCCTCACCCCTGACTATTCCTTGCCCAGAATCGGTCACAGCCGAACGGAACTTCTTCTCGATTGCGGCGGGATCATCGAGCACGTAGACCGTTCCCTGCTCGCTGCCTCCGGTTGTGGACATCTTGCTGGTGGGGTCCTGCAGGTCCATGATCCTCGCACCGATCTCTGGAATACGGTGATCGGGCTCCACCAGGATCTCGCCGAAGCGTTCGTTGAATCTGCGCGCGATCTCTCTCATCAGTTCCACGTGCTGACGCTGATCCTCTCCCACAGGTACCTCCTGGGCCCGGTAGGCGAGGACATCGGCGGCCTGGAGGACCGGGTAGAAGAAGAGCGCGGCGGAGACGAGTTCACGCTGCTTCGACGATTTGTCCTTGAACTGGTGCATCCGATTGAGATCACCGTGCGAGGTGACCGATGACAGCAACCAGCACAGTTCGGTGTGCTCGCGGACATCGGACTGACGGAACAGCACACACCGATCCGGATCCAGTCCGGCGGCCAGGAGGATCGCCGTTGTGTCGTAGAGGTTCGAGCGCAGCTCGGCTGGGTCCCATGCCACGCTGATCGCGTGGAGATCGACGATGCAGTAGATGGCGGGGTCCCCCCTGTCCTGACCCTCCACGTACTGGCGGATGGCACCGATGTAGTTGCCGAGGTGCTTGCGACCGGTTGGCTGGATGCCGCTGAAGATCCTCATGACCGCAGCAGTCTCGCAAACGTCATGGCGGCCAGTTGTCCGACGGACGACCCGCTGCTCAGCCGAGTGGTTGGCGTATCACCGGATCACGAGCCGCACCGGCCTCGTCGAGGCGCCGGACGGGTGTGCGGTAAGGAGCTCCTGCGGCGATCGCAGGGTCGGATTCGGCCTCCTCGAGGATCGTCTCGATGGTGTCGGCGAAGGCATCCAGAGTCTCTCTGGTCTCAGTTTCGGTCGGCTCCATCAGCAGTGCTTCCTCGATCAACAGGGGGAAGTAGACGGTTGGGGGGTGGAACCCGAAGTCGAGTATCCGCTTGGCGATGTCGAGGGTCTTGACCCCGAGATCATCCTTCGCCTTCGAGGCCGAGAGGACGAACTCGTGCATCGGCCTGCGATCTACACCGAGGGGCAGATACTCACCTGTCCGACCTTCCGAGAGACGGCTCAGTAGGTAGTTGGCGTTCAGAACCGCTGTCTCGGAGGCCTCCTGGAGACCATCCCCACCGAGGCTGAGTATGTAGGCGTAGGAGCGGACGAATACGCCGAAATTGCCCTGGAATCCACGCAAACGACCGATCGACTTGGGCCTGTCGTAGTCGAGATCGAAGGTCGGCCCGCTGCCGTTACCCTCGCTGGTCCGGACCACTTGTGGCTTGGGCAGGAACGGTTCGATCCGGTCGGACACCGCGATCGGACCCGATCCCGGGCCGCCCCCGCCGTGCGGTTGCGAGAAGGACTTGTGGAGATTGACGTGGACGATGTCGAACCCCATGTCGCCCGGACGCGACCGCCCCATGATCGCGTTGAGATTCGCTCCGTCGTAATAGAGGGTGCCGCCGACCGAATGCAGTATCTCCGCGATCTCGGCGATGTTCTCGTCGAACAGGCCGAGGGTGTTCGGATTGGTGAGCATGAGACACGCAACCTGATCATCGGCCTTCTCACGGAGATCGTCCATATCCACTCCGCCCTGCTCGCTGGTTGCGACCCTGACCACCTCGTACCCGGCCATCGAGACCGTCGCAGGGTTCGTCCCGTGAGCGGTATCGGGTGTCAGGACCTTGGTTCGCTGTTCACCCCGATCCGCGTGATACGCGCGGGTGAGCAGGAGGCCAGCGAGCTCACCGTGGGAACCGGCGGAGGGCTGGAGGCTGACGTGGGGCAGTCCGCAGATCTCGGCCAGCGACTGCTGGAGGTTCCACATCAGTTCGAGCGCGCCTTGCGCCCTGCGCGGGTCCTGGGCCGGGTGGAGCCGGGCGTGGCCAGGCATGGCAGCGACTCGCTCGTTGAGCCTCGGATTGTGCTTCATGGTGCACGAACCCAACGGGTACATGCCCGTGTCCAAGTCGAAGTTCCTGCGGGACAGCCGGTTGTAGTGGCGGACGATCTCGGGCTCGGCGATCTCGGGCAACTCGGCCGGTCTCTCGCGCAGGAGTGACTTGGGGATGAACTCCTCGATCGGGGTCTCGGGGACACCCGCATCCGGCAGGGCCGCGGCGCGGCGGCCGGGAACGGATCGCTCGTAGATGGTGGTTGCGTGATCGCGCTGCTGCGCGGTGGGCACCTCGGCTGTGCTGGGCGGTACCGCCTGAACGCTCAAGAGACGACCTCACTCTTGCGAGTCGACTCAGAGCCGAGTGAGACCGCGCGCCTGAGGAGCTCGGCCAACCGGTCGATATCGCCGACACTCCGGCGCTCGGTGATGGCCACCAGCAACCCATTGCCGATCTCGGGATACTCGCGGTCCAGCCGATAGCCCGCGGCGACTCCCTCGGCGGCGCACAGGTCGAGGACCTCACCGACCGGGGCATCCAGCGCGAGGGCGAACTCACGCACTACCGGTGCGTCGGAGACGAGACTGACACCCGGGACCTCCGCGAGCTTGGCCCGGGCGTAAGCGGTGCGCCTGACCAGCAGCTCTCCTAGCTCGACGAAGCCCCGCTTGCCCAGCCATGCGAGATGGATCATCCCCGCCAGCGAGTTGAGCGCTTGCGCGGTGCAGATGTTGTGGGTGGCCTTCTCCCTCCGGATGTGCTGCTCACGGGTCTGGAGGGTGAGTACGAATCCGCGTCTTCCGTCTGCGTCGGTGGTCTGGCCCGCGATCCTCCCGGGCATCCTCCGAAGGTGCTCCTCGGCGGCACAGAAGACGCCGAACGACGGCCCGCCGTAGTCGAGGCGGTTACCGAGCGGCTGACCTTCGCCGAACGCGATGTCGGCGCCGCACTCGCCGGGCGGCTTGAGGATCGAGAGCGCCATTGGATCACACGCGACGACCACCAAGGCGCCATGGATCTTCGAAGCCTCCGTAAGTGCCTCGATGTCCTCGACCGAGCCAAGGAAGTTCGGCTGCTGCAGGAATACAGCGGCTGTCCCTCCATCCACCGCCTCCGCCAGTGCTGCCGCCTGGGTCACACCGTCTTCGAGATCGACCTCCACCAGTTCGGATCCGTAGCCGGCCGAATACGTCTCCAGTACCTCACGGGTGTGCGGGTGGACTCCCCTCGTTGCCACCAGCTTCTTGCGACCGGTCGCACCGATGGCGAGGTACGCGGCTGCGGCGGCGGTGGATGGACCCTCGTACAGACCGGCATTTGCAACCGGCAGCCCCGTCAACTCGGACATCGCCGTCTGGAACTCGAACATCGTCTGCAGTCCGCCTTGGGATACCTCCGGCTGATACGGCGTGTAAGGCGTGAGGAACTCCGACCTCGAGATGATCGTCTCGACGATTGCCGGTACGTAGTGGTCGTACATGCCCGCGCCGAGGAAGCTGACCTCCGAGTCCGCATCGGTGTTGCGTGCGGCCATCTGCTTGAGCCTCTCGAAGACCTCAGCCTCGGACAGCCCGTCCGGGAGGTCGAGCGGACGACCTAGACGCAGTTCCTCCGGGATCCCCGAGAAGAGGTCGTCGACCGACTCGACGCCGATCTTGGCCAGCATCTCCTCGCGATCCGAGTTGGTTGCCGAGGTGTAACGAGTCATGGACCGCAATCCTAGACGGCCGTAACGATGTCCATTACCCGTCGGCTCGGAACAAAGTGACGAGATCACGCAATTCGCGGTCTACCCGCGTCGGCCGGTGTCAGCCGTCGAGCATCGCCCGATAGGCGGCGGCGTCCATCAACGCGTCCAACTCCGACGGGTCTGCGACTTTGATCCTGACCAGCCAGCCCTCACCGTACGGATCGCTGTTGATCGCCTCGGGTGCGTCTCCAAGGGCCTCGTTGACCGCGACTATCTCCCCTGAGAGAGGAGCGAAGATCTCGGATACCGCCTTGACCGACTCGAGCTCCGTGTAGGGCTTGTCCTTGTCGACCGTGCTGCCGACCGCCGGCGGCTCGTAGAAGACCACTTCGCCCAGTGCGTCTTGGGCGTACCAGGTGATCCCGAATACGGCCTCATCTCCCTCCACCCTCGCCCAGTCGTGCTCAGGGTGGTACTTGAGGTCCTCTGGGTAGGCGGCGGCGTTCACGGTGCCAGCACCTTATCCATCCCGCGAGTAGAGAGGCATCTTGTCGACCACCGCCTTGCGCACCTTGCCCCGGACGTCGATCTCGATCTCCGTCCCGGGGTCGGATAGGTCACCCGGCACGTAGCCCATAGCGATCCCCAGGTCCAGGGTCGGTGAGAGCGTTCCGCTCGTGACTTCGCCGAGCCGCGCTCCGTCCTTCAGGATCGGATTGCCGTTGCGGGGGATCCCGCCGTCCGGGAGCCTGAACGCAACCAGGCGATCTCCGGCAGCGTCCTCACGTGCCTCGAGACAGGCTTCGGACCCGATGAATCCGGTTTCCTCCTTGACTGCCCAACCGAGACCCGCCTCGATCGGGGTGCGGTCGAGGCTCAGTTCGTTCCCGTATAGGCAGTAACAGGCTTCCAGTCTCACGGTGTCGCGTGCGCCGAGTCCTGCCGGAACCGCCCCGGCCGAAACCAGCGCCATCCAGGTTGACAGTGCCGCCTCCGGCGGCATCAGCAACTCCACCCCGTCCTCTCCCGTGTAGCCGGTCCCACAGACCAGCATGGGCGAGCCTGCGACGCTGGCCGATGCGACCTGGAATCGCCCGGGTAATTCGTCATCGCAGATTCCACCTACGATCCTCCGGGCCTCCGGACCCTGGACAGCGAGCATCGCGATGTTCTCCGCGACATCTTCGACCTCGACGTCCCAGCGCTTGGCCTCGACCTCGAACCGCTCGAAGTCCCGCGGATGGTTGGAAGCGTTGGTAACCGAGAGCCAGCGCTCGTCGGCAAGCCGGTAGGAGAAGAGGTCGTCTAGGACGCCTCCCCCCTCCTCGCACAGACATGAGTACTGCGATCCGCCCACCTCGACCTTCGACGCGTCGTTACTCAGGGCCCGCTGGAGGAACTCCAAGGCCTGACGGCCACGGACCTCTATCTGGCCCATGTGCGAAACGTCGAATACCCCGCAGGCGTTCCGTACCGCCTCGTGCTCGGCCGTGATCCCGTCCGGATACTGCACCGGCATCTCACATCCGGCGAACGGCATCAGCTTCGCTCCGGCCTCGACGTGGGCCTCGTGGAGAGGGGTACGACGCAGCTCACTCACAGCGGCTCAGGTTAGTCGGAAGAGCGGTACCGCGCCCGCGCGGCGTTCGAGACGGGCAGCGAAGTGACTCACGGGCAGAGTGCGGTGAGCGTTACCAGCATGCAGTTGCCCGAGGAGTGCTGCGCGAGGCAGCAGGGGCTCCCTACTTGAGGAAGTCGGGAACGTCGATGTCGGAATCCGACACCGTGAGATCTCCGAGAGCCGGTGCCGCCCGGCTAACGCCGGTATCGCGACGCTTGACCTCTCGACGCGTGATCTGCGGGGCCCGAGCGATCATCTCGAAGCCCTCGAAGCCGGTAGCAACCACGGTCACCCGACACTCTTCCCGCATCATCGAATCGACGACCGCACCGAAGACGATGTTGGCGTTCGGGTCGGCGGTCTCCATGACGAGGCGTGCGGCCTCGTTGACCTCGAAGAGTCCGAGATCCTCGCCGCCCGTGATGTTGAGCAGCACACCCTTGGCGCCGTCGATCTTCTCCTCGATCAACGGAGAGGTCAGGGCATTACGTGCCGCTTCGACGGCACGGTTCTCGCCTGATCCGACACCCACCCCCATCAGGGCCGAACCGGCCTCGTGCATGACCAGGCGGACATCGGCGAAGTCGAGGTTGATCAGCCCGGGCACGGTGATCAGATCGGTCACGCCCTGGACACCCTGGCGGAGTATGTCGTCAGCCTCACGGAAGGCCTCGAGGATGGTGGTCTGACGCTCCACCACATGGAGCAACTTCTCGTTCGGGACCACGATCAAGGTGTCGACCTGGTCGCGGAGCTTCTGGACGCCTTCCTCAGCGGCAGCCATACGGCGCTTGCCTTCGAATTCGAAGGGCTTGGTGACGGCACCCACGGTGAGGGCTCCGATCTCCTGCTTGGCGATCTCTGCGATCA
>JBJTBI010000180.1:0-5319 GCA_046091265.1 bacterium | reverse complement strand
GATCTCGAATGCAAGGTGGTAGGGATCACCGGGTCCAACGGCAAGACCACGGTCAAGGACATCTGCCGCGTCCTGTTGGGCGAATCCACACATGCCAGTCGGGAGAATCGGAACACCGAGATAGGAGTGCCCCTGACGATCCTCGAGGCGCCAGCCGATACCGAGTTCCTCATCTGCGAGATGGGAATGCGCGGCGCCGGGCAGATCACCGAGCTCTGCGAGATCGCTGAGCCGGATGTCGGCGTAGTCACGAATGTCGGCCCTGTACATCTGGAACTGCTGGGGTCGATCGAGGCGATAGCTGCAGCCAAGGCGGAGATGCTCGCGGGTATCAAGGGTGGGGGAACGGCTGTGGTTCCGGCCGACGCCGGATACCTCGGACCCCACCTCGGGGGCGAACTCGAGCCCTCTACAGCCGAAGGCGTAGAGATCCTGCGGTTCGGTCCAGGTGGGGATGTGTTCGCCGGCGCCGTCGATCTCCTCGGCGGCGGGATCAGAACAGAGGTCGAGGCAAGAGGGGAGACCTGCGAGTTAAGCTTCCCCTTCTCCGGAGAGCACAACTTGCTCAACGCCCTAGCCGCCATCTCGGTCGGTATCGCGCTCGAGGTCGACCTCGCGACCATGGCACGACGGGCGCCGGGAGTAGTCTTTTCACGCCTGCGGGGAGAGCTCGTTCGGCTGACGGGCGGATCCGTGCTGATCAACGACTGTTACAACGCAAACCCGGTTTCGATGCGAGCGGCGCTGGATCACCTGTCCACTTTCGATGCCGACCGCCATCTGTCAGTGCTCGGGGAGATGCGTGAGCTCGGTCCAGATGCCGATCGATTCCACTCCGAGGTCGCAGGCCACGCGCGTGAGGTCGGGGTCGTCTTGTTGATCGGGGTCGGTGAGCTGGCGAAGTCCTACGAGGCCGATCAGTGGTTCGCTACGGCGCAGGAGGCAGCCACCGGCCTGGCGGAGGTGATGGGAGCCAACGACGCGGTGCTGGTCAAGGGGTCACGATCGGTCGGACTCGAGGCAGTCGCTGACCGGCTGACTGGCGAGGGTCCCTGATGCTGGGGGAGATACTCATCGCGTCGATGGGCTCGATGCTGATCTGCATCTTCCTCGGCCCGAAGTTCATCTCCTACCTCCGGGTCAAGGAGTTCGGTCAGCAGATCCGTGAGGAGGGGCCGGCCGAACATCACGAGAAGGCCGGGACTCCCACCAGGGGCGGCCTGATCATCTTCCTTGCGATCTCGATCCCTTTCATCGCGCTTTCGGATCGCGATCCCGCGAGCCTCGCCGTCCTCGGCGTGGCTCTCGGCTGCGCTCTGATCGGATTCGCCGACGACTTCCTGAAACTCGTCAAGCGCAGGTCGCTCGGACTCTCGGCCCGCTGGAAGCTCCTCTTCCAACTCGGTCTGGCCATAGGGCTGTGGTGGGTCGCCCGGCACGAGGTAGGACTCGACCCCCAGTTGCAGATCCGGGTCGCCGACGCGACGGTCCCGCTCTCGGACGGTCTGTACCTCCTGTTCGTCTTCCTGGTCATCGCCGGTTCGTCGAACGCGGTGAACCTCACCGACGGTCTCGACGGACTCGCTGCAGGTTGCTGCGGGATCGTCCTGCTCGCGTACACCGCGATCACCTTCATCACGGGTGAGCAGGAGAACCTCTCGATGCTCTCCGCCTGCCTCGTTGGAGCGTGCATCGGGTTCCTCTGGTTCAACGCCTTCCCGGCTTCGATCTTCATGGGTGACACCGGTTCGCTCGGGCTCGGAGGAGCGATCGGTGCACTCGCAGTGATGACACAGACCGAGATCCTCCTCATCCTGGTCGGTGGGATCTTCGTCATCGAGGCGCTCTCGGTGGCGCTCCAGGTCGCTTTCTTCAAGCTCTTCCAACGTCGTGTCCTGCTGATGGCTCCGGTCCATCATCACTTCGAGTTGATGGGATGGTCGGAAACGAAGATCATGCTCCGGTTCTGGATCATCGCGGCAGTCTGCTCGGGGATCGGATTCACCCTCTACCAACAGTCGGTTGGGTGATGTCCCGCAGCTACGGTGCGGCCACCGCCGAGTCCCCGGTCGCTGTCGCTACGGGGGTAGAGTCGGGGAGAAGTCTGGCGCGCCGTCACCTGCGGACACGGGCGGCGCCGGGCTCCATCACCGGCAATGGTGGTCGCTTCGGTGGCACTGTTCGTCGCGCTCGGAGGTTCGGCGTATGCGCTCGGCAAGAACTCGGTCGGGACAAACCAGCTCAAGAACGGGGCAGTCAGCACTCCGAAGCTGAAGAACGGAGCGGTGACCACTTCCAAGATCAATGGCAACAGTAGGGCTGCGCTGCGAGGTGCCCTCGCCTACGGCCAGGTCGTCGATACGGGTCCGACCCTTACCGCAATGCGCACCAAGGGTGCAACCGATGTGTCGCGGCCTCAGTCGGGGGTTTACTGCCTGACGCTCGAGCCTGCAATCCAGGCTCTGGTGTTCGACACCAATGGTTTTCCGATCCGGCCGGTGGTGGCTTCGGTCGAGAAGGGCAACACCACCTCTCCGAGCGACATCCCAATCGTCATCCCTCGGGGTGCAAATCCGATCTGTGGCGACAACAAGCTCGAAATCCACACGGAGTCTCCGTACGACACTCCGAACAATGCAGTCTCCTTCACCTTCATCGTTCCGTGATTGACTGCTGAGCTCCGATCTGGAGCAGAGGGGTTTGGAGACGACCGGCGCCGCTTCCGCGGCGCCGTTCTCGTTCGTGGAGAAAAGTCGTGATTCAGGGCGCGAGGATCACCTCAGGAGTGGAGTGAGGTAGGGACTCAGGCACAGGCGACGAAAGTGGTTATGTGAATTCGCGCCTGAAAGAGCGCATCAGACCTCCCCTGCCCGAGGGGCCATACCTCGTGGTCGGCCTCGGTCGCTCCGGGCAGGCGGTGGCCAGGATGCTCGCCGCTGCCGGCGCGAAGGTGCGAGGCTGTGATGCGGGCGAACCCGTAGGAGCAGCGGATCTGGTCAGCGAGGGCATAGAGGTCGCGCTCTCGGACCAGTCAGAGGACCTCCTCGCGGGTATCTCCACACTGGTCAAGAGCCCCGGCGTACCGGGCAGTTCGCCGCTGATATCGGCCGCAATCGAGCATTCGATCGAGGTGACCGGGGAACTCGAACTGGCGTGGAGATCACTCCCCAATCGATTCTGTGCTGTCACCGGAACCAACGGCAAGACCACGGTGACGGAGACGATCGGCCACATCCATCGCGTCGCAGGGGTTCCGGTGGAGGTCGCCGGAAACGTCGGCAAGCCCCTCGCCTCACTGGTCGGACGTGCGGATCCAGAGGCAATGGTCGTATGCGAGTGCTCGAGCTTCCAGCTGGAGGACTCGTCCGAGTTCTCTCCCGAGGTCGCAGTGCTGTTGAACCTCTCACCTGATCATCTCGATCGACATGGATCGATGGCGGAGTATCTCGGCGCAAAACTGAAGATCTTCTCCAATCAGGTGTCCGGTGATGTCGCGGTGATCAACTCGCGAGATCCGTTGCTCGGGGAGGTCGAGCTTCCCGGTGATGCCGAGGAGATCGGTTTCTGTGGACCGGGTGACGGCCCGGCGCTTCGCAGCGTCGGCTGCGATGCCGAGGTCCGAGAAGGCCGAATCCTCTGGCGGGGTGAAGATGTGATCGACGTCGCCGACCTCCCACTCCCTGGCGAGCACAACCTCTCCAACGCGGCTGCAGTGACTGCGGCCTCTGTCGCCTGTGGCATCGCAGTCGATCACGTCGCCGCCGGCCTCTGCTCCTTCGAGGGTATTGCCCACCGCCTCGAGTTGGTGGCTGAGACCGAAGGGGTCCGTTACGTGAATGATTCGAAGGCGACGAACGTCGCGGCTGCCTCCGCAGCGATCGCCTCGTTCCCATCCGGGGTCAGGGTGATCTTGGGTGGCTCGCTCAAAGATGAGTCGTTCGAGCCTCTGCTCGAGGTGGTATCCGAGCACTGCACGGGTTGCTATCTGGTCGGCGAGGCCGCGAGGTCCCTCGACTCCGCGCTTGCGTCTGCGCGAGACAGCGGATTGGAGGTCGTTACCTCGGACAGCTTCGAGGAGGCTGTCGAGAGAGCCTCGGACGCCGCGCTGGAGGGAGAGGTCGTCCTGCTAGCCCCCGCCTGTGCAAGCGTCGATCAGTTCGAGAATTTCGAGCCGCGCGGCGACAGATTCAGGGAACTGGTCGAGAGGAGGACCGGAGGATGAGCGGTCTGCTCCCCAGCGGTCCCAGGAGGAAGCGCGACGCCCCGCCACCTGAGTATTCGGTGATGCTGACGGCGACACTCTGTCTTGTCGCGTTCGGCGCCCTGATGGTGTTCAGTGCGACCTCGGTGAAGGCGGTACTCCCCGAGGGTGGAGGGGACAGCGCCGAGTACCTGAAGCGGGTGGCGGTCTTCGGCGTGCTCGGGCTCATCGTCATGCGTGTCTTCTCAACCTACGGCCTTCGGCTCGCGAGGGTGGCCACCCCGGTATTCCTCGCCGTGGCGGCCTTGATGCTCCTCGCGGTTCTGATTCCCGGAGTCGGTCAGACCGTAAACGGTTCACAGCGCTGGCTCGGCGCAGGGGTGATCCAGTTCCAGCCGTCGGAGATCGCCAAACTGGCGGTCCTGCTCTACGGAGCGCACTTGCTCGCTGCCGAGCCGCGGCGGGTGAGGACCCTCCAAGGGCTCGGGCCCTTCCTCATCGTCTGTGCAGCGTTCCTCGGGCTCATCGCTCTGCAGCCGGACCTCGGCACGGCGAGCACGATCATCTTCTCGTCAGCCTGTCTGCTCTTGCTTGCGGGGACCAAACTCCGCACGCTCGCCCCTGTCGCAGCGGTATTGGCGGTCGGCGTGATCGCGCTGATCGCCAGTCATCCCTACCAGCAGGCGAGGCTCACCAGCTTCCTCGACCCTACGGCCGACCTCTCGGGCGCCGGGTATCAGAGCGCTCAGGCCGAGATCGCGATTGGATCAGGTGGGCCGTTGGGAGTGGGTCTCGGGGAGAGTATCCAGAAGGCCTCCTACCTGCCTGAAGCACACACCGACATGATCGCGGCCGTGATCGGGGAAGAGTCGGGCTTCGCGGGGATGTTGGCGTTGATAACTCTCTTCGGGATGTTCGGTTGGGCCGGATTCAAAGCGGCCCATCGTGCGACCGATCGCTACTCGAAGCTCCTCGCGGCATCCCTTACGTCCTTGATCCTGATCCAGGCCGGGATCAACTTGTTCGCCGTCATGGGGCTCGCTCCCCTCACCGGCATCCCGCTCCCGTTCGTCTCCTATGGAGGTACGAGTCTCGTGGTGATGCTCGCTGCCGTCGGC
>JBJTBI010000179.1:0-25466 GCA_046091265.1 bacterium | reverse complement strand
CCTTCAAGACCTTCGTGCTCGCAACCGCGCTCTCGCGGGGACGCTCGCCGGGCGAGGTATTCAGTTCGCAGCCGAAGCAATTCCCGATTCCTGGCGTGAACCCCAACAAAGAGATGTTCGTGGTCAGGAACTACGACGACGCGTACCTCGGCAGCGCCTCGATCGCGACCGCTACGCAGTACTCCGACAACTCCGTGTATGCCGAACTGGGGCTGCAGGTAGGGACCAAGAACATCGCGAGGATGGCACAGGACATGGGGATAGAAACTCCCGTGTCTGACAACCCGGCAATGACGCTCGGCGGTCTCGACAACTACTGCTGCACGCCATTAGAGATGACGCACGCCTACCAGACACTCGCCGCGGGCGGCAATCGAATCAGCGGAACCCTCGACAGCATCGAGGGCGATGCCGGCAAGGACCCGAGGGATGACGGCCCGGTGCCAATAGTCAAGATCACCTACTCGAAGGGCGATCTCGTGGCGGAGAACAAGGTGACGAAATCCCGGGTGCTCTCCTCCGACAATGCCAACACTGTGAAGGGGATACTCCAGTCAGTCATATCGGGGGGCACCGGGACCAACGCCGCCACAGGGGGTTACGCATGGGGTAAGACCGGGACCACGGAGAACTACGGAGATGCCTGGTTCTGCGGGGGGAGTGAGAACTTCACGGCCTGCGTCTGGGTCGGATACCCCGACAGCGTCAAGTCGATGGAGACCGAATACGGTGGCCAGCCGGTCGCAGGAGGGACCTATCCCGCGGTGATCTGGTCGAGGGTCATCCAGGCACTCGAAGGGATTCAGGCCGGGTACCTGAGCGGACGATCCGAAAGCTCCTCTTCTTCTTCCTACACACCCAGCTACTCAGCCCCCGCAGCCCCCGCAGCCCCCGCTGGCGGAGGTGGCGGAGGTGGCGGAGGTGGCGGTCAGTCTCAAGCCCCTGCACCTGCGCCTTCTGGTGGCGGTGGCGTAGGGCTCTGACCACGCTCACTCGGATGCCAATCGCGGCCGCGATACGTACCCAGAGCCGGCCAGATGGAATCGCCATGGCACGTCTTGCGCCTGACTGATTCCGATTCGCGGGCCGGAAAGGATCAGCGAGTCATCCACGGGGCTTTCCGGATGTTCGATGACCAGACCGGCCTCGTCGAAGACGCGGCCATTCATCGCCAGATCGATCTGCAAGGCTTGGCCGACCTTCCCGGGACCGGAACACAAGTCCAACGCAGACCTGCCTCGCCTGCGCTCTCTGATCCGTTTCAGGCCCGCGTGGGGCTCCAGCGCTCTGATCAAGACAGCAGCCGGTCGTCCCTCGGGCTCCGCGACCAGGTTCAAGAGCAGGTGAATTCCGTAGGAGCGATAGACGTAGACGCTTCCCGGAGGGCCGTAGAGCGGCGCGTTCCGCTCAGTCTTCCCCCGAAATGCATGACAAGCCGGATCATTCGGACCGTATGCCTCGGTTTCGACGATCGTACCGCCGGCCCCCTTCAGAAAGAGAGCACAACCCAGTAGCTCCCTGGAAACGATCTCCACCGGACGGTCGAAGAAGTCAGGGGTCAGTCGCGCGCCGATGGTTCGAGAGCCTCTAGTTCCTGCTTCGCAAGGGCAATCTGCTCGGCCACCCTCGTGGCACCAGTCCCACCGTAAGAGACCTTCGAGTCGATGACGTCACGATCGGACATCGCATCTTCCACCCGACTCCGCGCCTCGGAAGGCAGGTCGGACAGCGCCTCTCCGTACATCTCCTCGAACGGTCTCCCCTCTTCCAGCGCACGTCTCACCAGCCCTTCGACTATCCCATGAGCGACCCGGAACGGGACCCCTTCCGCTGCGAGGACATCGGCCAGGTCCGTTGCCGCGAGGAAGCGATCGTCAGCCGCTGCGTCGAGGCGATCTCGATCGAAGGTGATCCCCTCGACCATCCGGGTCGCGACTCGTAGCGATGTCTCGGTAGTGTCGACGGCATCGAACAGTGGTTCCTTGTCTTCCTGCATATCCTTGCTGTAACCAAGAGGCAGGGCATGCAGCGCACCCAGCAGGGATTGGAGATCCGCGGCCACCCGCGGGGCCTTCCCTCGGAGCAGTTCCGCGGCATCGGGGTTCTTCTTCTGGGGCATGATGCTCGACCCTGACGCAAAGGCATCATCGGTCGACAGGTATCCGAACTCCGAACTCGACCAGATGACTATCTCCGAGCCGAGTCGAGACAGATGGTTGGAGCAGATCGCGGTTGCGGAGAGCAACTCGAGCGCCTGATCCCGATTGGAGACAGCATCCAGAGAATTGTGCATCGGTCCCGTGAAGCCGAGCGTCGCAGCCATCTGGTCTCGGTCGAGGTCCCAGTTCAGTCCCGCCAGCGCACCGGAGCCGGCAGGCATATCGGAGGCTGAACGAGCTGCGGACATGAAGCGGAGGAGGTCCCTGCGAAACATCCAGAAGTAGGCGAGCAGGTAGTGGGAGAGGTAGATCGGCTGGGCACGCTGGAGGTGCGTGTACGCAGGAGACCGCCAGCCCTCGTGCGCCACGGCCCTTTCCAGCAAGGTCCGCATGAGCTGCCAGGTGAGGTCGCCGCAGGCGAGTGAGTGAGCGCGGACGAACAGCGAAAGGTCGGTCGCCACCAGATCGTTGCGTGAGCGCGCCGTATGGAGCTTTCCTCCAACCTCACCGAGTTCCTCGATCAACCTGCGCTCGATTGCCATGTGTATGTCCTCGTCCTCGGGGAGGTACTCGAACTCCCCTGACTCGACTTCTCGATGGATCTTCTCGAGCGCCCCGAGCATCGCGTCCAATTCAGCGTCGTCGAGCACGCCCAATTCGTGCAGCGCACGAGCGTGTGCCTGCGACTGCAGCAGGTCGTATGGGGCGAGCCTGCGATCGAAACCGATCGATGCGTTGATCGCGTGGAAGAGATCGTCGCGTTCCGAATCGAATCTCGACATCAGGCGTCAGCAGCTTCCCGCTCGAGCACGAGCCGGAGCGTCTGCGCAGCGCGCTCCACCTCCTCTGCAGTCATCCCGCCATGGAATGGCAGGGCCAGACTCCGCTCCGACGCGGCCTCTGCGTTGGGGCAGAGGCCTTCCCTGGACCCGAAGCGCTCGCGGTAATCCGGCAGTAGGTGCACACAGGGAAGGTAGGGCTTCGCCGAGACTCCTTCCTCGCTCAGCGCCCGCGCAACGGCCACGACATCGGTTCCCGTGGGGACGCGAACCGGATACACGAACCAGCTCCGATGTTCGCTGCCGCGATCGGCACAAGGAAGGAGCAGACCGTCGAAATCCCCCTCGCCTGCGGGGTTGCCCCCGATGCCTTTCAGGGCCCCTGCGTAGAGATCCGCCACCCGCTGTCGCTCGTCGAGCAGGTGGTCCAGGCGCTCCATCTGTGCGACTCCGATCGCGCTGGCGATCTCCGACAGGCGATAGTTGAAACCGAGTCTCTCGTGATCGACGGTATCCATATCTGCCGCCCGGCCCTGATTGCGCTCGCTTCTGGCCAGCTCAGCCGCCTCGGCGTCAGCCGGAATCACCATCCCTCCCTCACCGGTCGTCAGCTGCTTGTTCGCATAGAAGGCGAAGATCGATGCGTTGCCCCGAGCGCCGACCTTCGTTCCGTCGGAGCAGACCGAGCCGAGGGCCTGACAGGCGTCCTCGAGGATCCCCAGACCGTGCGTCGAGGCAATCCGCTCGATCTCCGGCATTGCCGCAGGCCACCCGAAGATGTGTACCGGGAGGACTCCGACCGTAGCCGGATCGAGGCTGGATTCGATCTGGTCCGGATCGATGCAGAGAGTGATCGGATCGACGTCCACGAACACTGGCTCGACGGCCTCGTAGAGAAGCGAGTTCGCGCTTGCCACGAAGGTGAACGGGGTCGTGACTACTCGGTCGCCCCCGCTCCAGCCAAGGGCCCTCACACAGAGATGCAGCGCTGCGGTTCCGCTCGAAACCGCCACGGCATCGTCGACTCCGAGCCACGCTGCGAAGTCACGTTCGAACCGCTCCTGCATCGGTCCAAGAGAGAGCCTCCCCGATGCGATCACCTCCGCCACCAGCTCCGATTCACGTCCACTCAAATCGGGCTTTGCGAGAGGCAGTTGTTCGGTTCTCTCGCTCACGCCCCACGTCCTTCCTGAAGTGCGTAGTCGAGTGAGTCGAGAAGGGCTTCCCACGAGGCCTCGATGATGTTCTCGGAGACGCCGATAGAGCCCCAGTCCCGCTTGCCGTCGGTCGAATCCAGCAAGACACGAGTCACCGCCCCGGTGCCCTGATGCTCATCGAGGATCCTCACCTTGTAGTTGGTCAGCTCGACGCTGGCGAGACCCGGGTACCTGTCGACGAGCGCAGCCCTCAATGCGTTGTCCAGGGCATTGACGGGTCCGTTCCCCTCGGCCGTCACCAACGATCGCTCACCGTCGACCAGCAGTTTGATCGTCGCCTCTGTCGTTACCCCGCCGAACTCCTGACTCTCGACCAGCACCCTGAAGCTCTCGACCCGGAAGAGCGATTCGTACTCGCCGCTCTCACGACGAAGCAGGAGCTCGAACGAACCATCGGCCGCCTCGTACTGGTAACCGCGGTGTTCCTTCTCCTTGAGTGCCCTCAGCGCCCGCGTCGCTTCCTCCTCGCTCATTTCGAGATCTGCGGCCTCTGCGGCCTCCAGAACTGTGCCACGGCCAGAGAGCTCTGAAACCAACGCCTCGCGCCTGTTGCCTATGGTGGCCGGCTCGACGTGCTCGAAGGTCCGGGCATCGGCCCGGACCCCGGCGACGTGCATTCCCCCCTTATGCGCAAATGCGTTCCGGCCGACATACGGCTGGTCCGGGTTCGGTGTTCGGTTGAGGAGCTCGTCGACGAAATGGGCGGTAGCGGTGAGGTTCGCCAACTGGTCATCGGTCACTACGTCGTACCCCATCTTCAACTGCAGGGCCGGAAGGATGGAGGTCAGATTGGCATTTCCCGTCCTCTCTCCGATGCCGTTGATCGTTCCCTGTACGAGGCGGGCCCCTGCATCCACGGCGGCAAGCGAATCGGCGACCGCACACTCAGCGTCGTTGTGTGTGTGGATGCCTACCACCGCCGAGCCCGTGAATCTGTCAACCACCACGGAGGTCCCTTCGGCCACGGCCGCGGGCAGGCTTGCACCGTTCGTGTCGCAGAGGGTCACGGATTCAGCCCCTGCCTCGATGGCGACCCCGAGGCAGTCGAGTGCATATTCCCTGTCCGAGAAGAAGCCGTCGAAGAAGTGCTCGGCGTCGTAGATGACCCTCTTTCCTGCATCGACCAGGTAGCGGACCGAGTCGTCGATCATCTCGAGGTTCTCCTCCCTGCTCACCTTCGTCACCTTCTCGAGGTGCAAGTCCCACGTCTTGCCCACGAGGGTAGTCGCAGGAGCGAAGGTAGCGGCCAACAGTCGGAGAGTCTCGTCGTCCTCGGCCTCGATGCCACGACGTCTGGTCATTCCGAATGAAGCGATGACGGCGGTCTTCAGATCCTCCTGCTCGAGCCTCTCGAAGAGTTCGATCTCCTTGGGGTTGGAGCCAGGGAATCCCGCTTCGATGAATGCGACGCCGAGCTCGTCCAGAGCGTGGACCACGCGGATCTTCTCCTCGACCGAGAGGGACATGCCCTGTCCCTGCATTCCATCCCTCAGTGTCGTGTCGTAAAGCTGAACCTGTTCCATTGTTTCCCTCCTTGAATCGAGACTGTTCCGGACCCGCCTTCTCCGGCGGGTGAAGGCGGCAGCGGCTGCTGCCAGCCGCGTGCCCTCAGGCGAACGCGGCCCCGGTAATTCGCTCGATTCGGCGCAAACAGGTCACTGGCTCTCCACGATACGCGGTTTCGGCTCGCCGACTTCCTCGGCTTGCACCTGATCGGGACGAGGCTCGGGCGGGGCGGGCGCGGTCGGCTCTCCAACCAGGTCGAGCCACGAGCCGTACTCAGGCGCACGACCGTACAGAGCGTCTTCGAACCTCTCCTGCAGAGAGCGGGTGATCTCCCCCGGCTCCCCGAGATCATGTTGGTCGATGGAGCGCACAGGCACCATCTCGGCCGCGGTACCTGTCAGGAACACCTCGTCGGCCTGATAGAGCTCGCCCCTCGCGATATCCCTGACCACGACCTCGTAGCCCAAGTCCTTCGCGATGGTCATGACCGAGCGCCGGCTTATTCCGTCGAGGATGGATGCGACGGACGGTGGCGTTGCTACCTCACCGTCTCGGACCACGAAGATGTTCTCCCCGGACCCTTCGCACACCATCCCGCGCTCATCGAGGAGTATCGCCTCGTCGTAGCCGGAGTCCGCGGCCTCGGTCTTTGCGAGGATCGAATTCAGGTACTGACCGGAGGCTTTTGCCTGAGGGATCAGGCTCAGAGGCGAGATCCGCCGCCAGGATGAGACCTTGGCCTTGATTCCGACCTTCTTGCCTTCCTCTCCGAGGTAGGCGCCCCAGGGCCAGACGGCGATCGTGACGTCGACCTCGGCATGACTCGCGTAGAGCCCCATCTCTCCGTATCCCCGGAAGACGAGCGGTCGGATGTAGCAAGAGCGCAGTCCGTTACGCCTGATCAGCTCACGAGTGGACTCCGCGAGCTCGTCGACCGAATACGGAATCTTCATGTAGTAGAGCTCTGCCGAGCGCTCGAGGCGCTCGAGATGCTCTTGGTGCCTGAATACGGCAGGGCCCTGGTCGCCGTCGTAACACCTGATGCCCTCGAAGACACCCGTTCCGTAGTGGAGAGCGTGGCTCAGGACGTGCACCTTGGCGTCCTGCCAGGGCACGAATTCGCCGTTCATCCAGATCCACTCGAGTTCTTCTATTCCTGAGGCAGCCATACCCGTTTGAGTATGCCTGATGAACGGTCGGCCAGTGAACGACGGCGGTCAGGCGATCCGCGAGATGACTTCGCGGGTCATCTCGTCGGTACCGACCGCGCGCTCTCCGTCGGAGCCGGTAGCGAGGTCCGGAGTGCGGAAACCTGCGTCGAGAGTCTCCTCGACCGCCGATTCGATCTGATCAGCTTCCTTGCCCTGCTCGAACCCGAAACGAAGCATCAGAGAGACCGACAGGAAGGTCGCCAATGGATTCGCCTGACCTGTGCCAGCGATGTCGGGAGCGGACCCGTGTACGGGTTCGAACAGTCCTGGACCGTCTGCCCCGAGGCTGGCCGAAGGCAACATTCCGAGCGACCCGGTCAGCATGGCTGCCTCATCGCTGAGGATGTCTCCGAAGAGGTTCTCGGTCAGGATCACGTCGAAGTCGGTCGGACGGGAGACCAGTTGCATGGCGGTGTTATCGACCAAGAGGTGCTCCACCTCGATGTCGGGCGCCTCCGCAGCCAGACGCGAGACGGTCTCACGCCAGAGTCGGGAGGTCTCGAGGACGTTCGCCTTGTCGACAGATGTGACCCGCGGCTTCGGCTTTCCCTCGCGGTATCGAGCCGACTCGAAGGCTATCCGGGTGATCCGCTCGATCTCCTCGACGGTATAGGCGCATTCGTCGAAGGCCCTGTCTCCGCTTCGCCCGGTCTCGCCGAAGTAGATACCGCCGGTCAGCTCGCGTACCACCAGCAGATCGGTCCCCTCTATGCGATCTCGCTTCAGGGGACTGGCGTCGAGGAGGGCCTTGAACGGCCGCACGGGCCTGAGGTTGGCGAAGAGACCCAGTCCGCTCCTCAGGCCGAGCAAGCCCTGCTCCGGTCGCGGGGCGTCAGGGTCGGTGGTGTCCCACTTGGGACCCCCCACCGCACAGAGCAGCACCGCGTCCGACTCCCTGCACTGCGCCAGCGTTTCGTCGGTTAGGGCTGTTCCGCTTTCGTCGATCGAGATTCCGCCGATCAAGCCCTCGGAGATCTCGTAGTCGCCGATGACATCGAGGAGACTCCTGGCCGCAGCGGCGATCTCGGGACCGATCCCGTCACCAGGCAACAAGGTGATCGAAGGCACCGACATCAGAGTGCGAGCGTGTCAGGGCCGCGATCGGCCGCGCCCGTAGCCTCGAATGCGTCGATTCGCTCTGCCCGCTGGAGGGTATGGGCCACGTCATCGAGCCCGTTGCTGAGGCGATGTTTGATCTCCTCGTCGATCGCGAAGGTGAACACACCCTCCTCGCAACTGACCGTCTCATCGTCGAGCTCGATGACAGCCCGGCCGGAGGAAGCCACCAGCTTGCATTTCTCCTCGTCGAGGATGATCGGAAGCAGCCCGTTCTTCGTGCAGTTGGAATAGAAGATGTCGGAGAACGACGGAGCGATGATCGCCCTGAACCCATAGTCATAGAGGCCCCAGACCGCATGCTCTCGGGAGGAACCGGAGCCGAAATTCCTTCCGGCCACGAGTATCGGGTGTGCCTCTAGTTCGATCTCACCATCTTTGAACCAGTCATAGAAGAGGAACTCGCCGTAACCCGTTCGTTCAACCCGCTTGAGGAACTGCTTGGGCATGATCTGGTCGGTATCGACGTCGGCGCGATCGAGAACCGCGACCTGCCCCTCGATGCGATCGATGGCCTCCATCAGGACCAGTCCCTTATGTCGACGAAGGTGCCCTCCACCGCGGCGGCCGCAGCCATGCTCGGACTGACCAAATGGGTCCGCCCGAGTCTGCCTTGCCGTCCCTCGAAGTTCCGATTGGAAGTGGATGCACAACGCTCTCCCGGCTGCAGGATGTCTGGATTCATGCCCAGGCAGGCAGAGCAACCCGAGTCGCGCCACTCGAAGCCCGCGGATCTGAATCTCTCGTCCAGACCCTCCTCCTCGGCCCTCGCCTTGACCTGTTGTGAGCCAGGCACGACCATCCCCTTCAGCGTCGGAGCGATCTTCCTTCCCTCCACCACTGATGCCGCCTCCCTGAGATCGGAGATCCGCGAGTTGGTGCAGGAACCGATGAAGACGCGGTCGAGGCTGACTTCGGTCAACGGAGTTCCGGCCTGCAGATCCATGTAGGCCAGAGCGCGTGCCGCAGCCTCCTGATCGGCGGGCGAGTCGAACTGAGCGGGGTCTGGTACCTCCGAGGTGACCTCCGCCACCATGCCCGGTGTGGTTCCCCACGTGACCATGGGGGCGATATCGGGCGCCTCGATCACCTCCTCGCGGTCGAAGGACGCCCCCTCGTCGGTGGCCAGTGCGAGCCACTGCGTCGCCGCGGCCTCAAAGTCCCGAGGGGCAGCGGGGCGCCCACGGACGAACTCGACCGTGACCTCATCCGGAGAGATCATCCCGGCCTTGCCTCCTCCCTCGATCGTCATGTTGCAGATCGTCATGCGATTCTCCATCGAGAGCCCCCTGACGGCTTCACCCGCGAACTCGACTGCGTGACCCTGCATGCCGGAGGTACCGAGCCTCCCGATCGTTGCGAGGATCAGGTCCTTCGCCGTCACACCGGAGCTCAGCGTCCCTGAGTAATCGATCCGCAAGGTCTGGGGACGACGCTGCACCAGGGTCTGAGTGGCGAGCACGTGCTCTACCTCAGAGGTGCCGATACCGAATGCAAGTGCTCCGAAAGCACCATGGGTGGAGGTGTGAGAGTCCCCACAGACGATGGTCATCCCCGGCTGCGTCACCCCGAGTTCGGGCCCGATCACGTGAACGATCCCCCGACGCTCCGAGCCGAGGCTGTAGAGGGGAATCCCGAACTCCTCACAGTTCCGCTCCAGCGCTTCGACCTGCTCCCGTGAGAGGTGGTCGGCGATCATCGCCGCGGTCGGAGTCCCGTCGGTGGGAACGTTGTGGTCTGCCGTGGCAAGCGTCCGATCCGGGCGCCGCACTCCTCTACCGGCGAGGCGGAGACCGTCGAATGCCTGAGGAGAGGTCACCTCATGGACGAGATGGAGATCTATGTAGATGAGATCCGCATCTACCTCGTGCGACTCCCAGATCTTCTCGAAGAGCGTCTTCGGCATGGGCTGATTATGGCCTCAGGGGCCCGGGGAGCGCTCTCCGGCGGCCTCTGCCGTAGCTTCTTCGGCCTCGCGCACAGCAGCACCTTCGAGAGCGTTCGAGAGCGCACGGACGTATGCCCTCGCGGACGCCTCGAGGATGTCCGTCGCGACTCCCTGGCCCGTCGCGAGTACTCCGCTTGCGCGGAGAACCACCGTCACCTCGCCCAGTGCATCCGTCCCCTCTGTCACCGCCTCGACCGCGTAGCGCCTCAACTCCGCCTCGACTCCCACCGCATCCTTGATCGCGATGAAGATCGCATCGACCGGCCCATCGCCAGTCGCCTCAGCAGAAGTCGTCACACCGGAGGGGAGCTTGACCGCAACCCTGGCCAGGGGGGGCTTGTCGCTGCCGGCCTCGATCTCGAACGACTCCAGGACATATCGCTCGGTCTGCTCGCGCATCTCGTCGGAGACGATCGCCTCCAGATCGAGTGCGGAAACCTGCTTCTTCTTGTCTGCAAGCTCCTTGAACCTCTTGAAGGCCTGGTTGAGAGCCTCCCCCTCGACTCTGAACCCGAGCTGCTCGAGCGCATCCTGTAGCGCATGTCTTCCCGAATGCTTCCCGAGGAAGATCGTGTTCGACTCGTGCCCCACCTCGGTGGCGTCCATGATCTCGTAGGTCGAACGCTCCTTGAGCACGCCATCCTGATGGATTCCGGACTCGTGGGCGAACGCGTTCCTCCCCACTACCGCCTTGTTGGGCGGCACCTGATAGCCAGTCAGACGTGACACCAGACGGCTGGTTCGAGCCAACTCCCTGGTGTCGAGCGTCGTGTCGAGTCCGTGTACGTCCCGCCTAGTCCTCAGCAGCATCACGATCTCTTCCAGCGAGCAGTTACCTGCCCTCTCGCCGATCCCGTTGACAGCGCACTCGACCTGCCGCGCACCTGCGAGCAAGCCGGCATAGGAGTTCGCAACCGCGAGTCCAAGATCGTCATGACAGTGGACCGAAACCGTCACTTCAGCGAGTCCGGGGATCAGTTCATAGAGCCTCGTGAGGTACCCGCCGTATTCCTCGGGTGTCGTGTAGCCGACGGTATCGGGGATGTTCACGACCGTCGCCCCCTCCTCGACCGCGATGGCGCAGACCTCCGCGGTGAACTCGACATCTGCTCTGGTTGCATCCATGGGAGAGAACTCGACGTCGTCACACAGAGAGCGGGCCAATGCAACCGCAGCGCGAGCTTGACCCTTCACGTCGTCACGGGTTGCCTGAAGCTGATGCTCGATGTGGATGTCCGAAGTCGAGATGAAGGTGTGGATGCGTGGTCGGGCGGCTTCCTTCACCGCTCCCCACGCTGCATCGATGTCGGCCTTGTGCGTACGAGCGAGTCCACAGACAGTGGGACCCTCGACTCCCCTCGCAATGGCCTGGACGGCCTCGAAGTCACCCGGAGAAGTGATCGGGAATCCCGCTTCGATCACGTCCACACCGAGTCGCGCGAGTTGTGTTGCGATCTCGATCTTTTCCTGCGTATTCAGTGAGATGCCAGGCGACTGCTCACCATCACGCAAGGTCGTGTCGAAAATACTCACGCGCGATGCCTCTGCCGGCTGCTGCCCCCTGCTGCGTTGATTCTCAGTCATCTCGTTGCTCCTTCTCTGATCAAGTGCGATTACCTCGTTGTCCTTGCGGCTGTCGCGCCGCCCAGCGGTTATTCCCCCCGGAGGGGGAGGAGAAGGAGAAGCGCCAGGCTGTTACCGACCGAACCAGTCACTGAGTTCAGGGTAGCGAACGTCGGCTCGGTACTCGACGAATGGGTGTGACGCAGACGATCTTGCGTCAGACCGTTGCGACTGCATGTCCAGCGAAGAACCCGTCCAGTTTCAGGATCTCGCCGATCACGTCATCCGAGACAGGAGCATCCGTCGTCAGCGCCATCACGGCCTGCTTCGCCTCTGCTCCAACCGCCGCTGAGACGATATTCACGCCTCTCTTCCCGAATTCGCTGCCGACCAGACCGATCATCCCAGGCTGGTCCGTATACCGGAAGATCGCGAGGTTGTCGGCGAACGGCAGATAGAGGTCTTCGCCCCACACCCTGACCAGATAGGGAACGTTCCGAGGACCTACGCCGGTGCCTGCCACCTCGACTCGCTCCTCTCCTTCACCAACGGAAACGGTCACCAGTTCCGTGAAATCCTCCGATACCGGATCGCTGGTTTCGATCAGCTCGATCCCGCGAGCCTCTCCCAGCTGCGCCGCATTCACGAGGTTTACGTTCTCCTCGGTGTGGCCGCGAAGGGCCCCTGCGAGGACCGAGAGGGCCAATATTCGTGTGTCCCTCTCTGCCAGCCGGCCCTTGAACTCAACTCGGATGTCTCCGGGAACCCCGTCACCCATCTTCTGCGCAAGCGCCCCGAGTCGTTCGCAGAGAGGCACGAAGGGCGCTATGGCCTCCATCTCTTCGGGGCGGACAGCTGCGATATTCACCGCTGTCGTCACCACTCCCCCTGTCAGCGCAACCAGGACCTGCTCCGCCGTCACGATTCCGGCCCTATCTTGCGCTTCCGCCGTAGAGGCTCCGAGATGCGGTGTGACCACCACTCCCGGCATGGCGAACAGCCTGTGCTCCGTGAAGGGTTCGTCGGGGAAGACGTCCAGCGCCGCCCCGCCGACTGACCCTGAGTCCACCGCATCGGCCAGCGCATCGAGGTCGACCAACTCACCCCGCGCACAGTTGACGATGCGCACCCCGGGCTGCATCTGTGCCAGGGAGTCCGCGTTGATCAGTCCGATGGTTTCCGGCGTCTTCGGCAGGTGCAGCGAGACGAAATCAGCTCGACCGTAGATGTCGGCCGGGTCGTCGACTCCCTCGACCCCGAGTTCCTTGAACCGCTCCGGGGCCACGAACTTGTCCAGCGCGATCACCTTCATCTCGAAACCCAAAGCACGCTGGGCGACCAACTGACCGATACGTCCGAACCCGAACAGCCCGAGGGTCTTCCCGTAGAGCTCTCCACCGCCGAAACTGGCTCTCTCCCACTTGCCCGAGGTAAGCGACTCATGCGCAGCCGGAATATTCCTGCAGAGCGAGAGGAGCAATCCCATCGTGTGTTCGGCCGCCGCAACCGAATTCGCCTCCGGAGCGTTGGCGACCACGATTCCGCGTTTGGTCGCGGCCTCGAGGTCGACGTTGTCGACTCCGGTCCCCGCCCGACCGATCACGCGCAGCCGGCCCCCCTTGGAGATCAGATCCTCATCCATCGTGGTCGCGGAGCGGATCAGGATGCCGTCGAACTCACCGATACGGGCAGAGAGCTCCTTCTCGCTCCAATCGAGCCCCATCTCCACCTCACAGGAATCGGCAAGCAAAGATACGCCAGCCTCGGCGATCTTCTCCTTGACTAGGACCTTGGGTCTGCCTGCTGACATCTACGGCGCCGCCTAACCGACCGGCGCCGGGCTGCCTGCCTCCACGAAGACCCGCTGGGCAGCAGCCGCGGCGGTGCCTGGCTCTACCTCGTACCCGAGGTCACGCAGGGAGTTCTCCAGGGCGGTAAGCGAGATGAGGATGTCGAAAGCACCGAAGTAGCCGCAATGGGCAATGCGAACGATCTTCCCCTTGAGGTCGTTCTGTCCACCTGCGGCGGTCACCCCGTACGAGTCGCGCATCAGCTTGGGCACCTGTGCACCATCGATCGTCTCAGGCAGATGCGCGGCGGTCACGACGTTCGAGCCTTCGAACTCGACACCGCAACGGTCGAGTCCCAAGCCGTCTCCCCCGGCACGGGCCGCGCGGGCGAGGATGGCGTGCCGTTCGAAGACCTGGGGCAGACCCTCCTCGAGGATCTGTTGCACGGCAACGTCGAGCGCAAGCCAGAGAGTGACCGCTGGCGTGAAAGGACTGCTCGGCGGAGACTGAGCCTGTCCTTTAGCCGTCCGCCCCCAGTCGAAGTAGAACCTGTTCCCCTCGCGCTCAGCGGCAAGCGCCATCGCCTTTTCGCTCACGGAAGCGAAGGCCAGCCCCGGGGGAGCCATCAGCGCCTTCTGCGACCCCGAGATCACGACATCGACACCCCAATCATCTTGCGGTAGGTCGGCGGCAGCCAGGCCCGAGATCGCATCGATCACCGCGATCGTGCCGTGCTCTCTCGCCGCCTCGGCGATACCCCGGACATCGTGCACGACTCCTGTCGAGGTCTCGGAGAGGGTTGCGAAGACCGCGCGAGGAGTCTGATCCATCGAACTGAGCATCCGGTCTATCGCCTCACCATCGATGCGATCCCCCCACTCGAGGTCAAGGTGCGTCAGGTCGACGCAATACGAACGACAGAGGTCAGCCCAGCGCTCTCCGAACTTCCCGGCTGATGCGACCGCCGCGACATCGCCTGGAAACAGCAGGTTCGCCACAGCTGATTCCAGAGCCCCGGTACCCGAAGAAGCGAACGAGAGCACCTCGTTATCGGTCTGGAACACTTTCCTGAGATTCCCCAGGGCGCGCTCGTGGATCTCCATGAAGGCCGGCGCACGGTGATAGGGGATCGGGTTCGCCATCACCTGGCTGACCGCCGGTGGCAGGGGCGTAGGCCCTGCCGCCAGCAAATATTCCTTGTTGTAGATCTGCGGCTGTGTCAACTGCGCATCCTCGGTTGGTCGAACGGCGAGTGACAAAGACTAGAGGCGAAAGGGGCGGTAGGCGAAACCTCGAAGCGCAGTGCGTGCTGCCTATAACTCCGTCCCGATCCACGGCATCATCGAACGGAGACCGCCGCCGACTTGCTCGATCTGATGATCGGCACCTTCTTTGCGCATGCGGTCGAAATTCTCTCCCCCGGCCTGGTGCTCGGCGATCCACTCCTTGGCGAACTCACCGGACTGGATGTCGGCGAGGATCTCCTTCATCGCTGCCCGGGCCTCCTCGCCGATGACCTTGGAGCCGCGGGTCATGTCGCCGTACTCGGCTGTGTTCGAGATCGAGTGCCTCATCCCCTGGATCCCCTTCTCGTACATCAGATCGACGATCAACTTCAACTCGTGGAGGCACTCGAAGTAGGCGAGACGCGGGTCGTAGCCCGCCTCTACGAGAGTCTCGAATCCAGCTTGGACCAGCTCCGTTGCACCGCCGCAGAGGACGGCCTGCTCGCCGAAGAGATCCGTCTCTGCCTCATCGGAGAAGGTGGTCTCGATGATCCCCGCCCTTCCTCCACCGATGGCTGAGGCGTATGCGAGGACGAGGTCCCGTGCATTTCCAGTTGCGTCCTGTTCGACGGCCATCAGGCACGGCACACCGCGGCCCTCGACGTACTGACGACGCACCAAGTGTCCGGGGCCCTTTGGGGCGACCATGCCGATGTCCACACCTGCCGGTGCCTCGATCTGGCCGAATCGGATCGAGAAGCCGTGGGCGAACATCAACAGGTTCCCATCGGCGATGCCATCGGCGATCTCGGCAGACCAGATCTCGGCCTGGCGCTCATCGGGAAGCAGCACCATGACTACATCGCCACGACTGGCTGCATCCGCCACGTCCAGCACCGTCAGGCCTTCGGACTCGGCCTCCCTCCTGCTCTCGGAGTTCTCGCGCAAGCCCACCACGACGTCCACACCGGAGTCCCGCAGGTTCAGTGCATGCGCATGACCCTGGGACCCGTAGCCGAGGATTGCGACGGTCTTGCCGTCGAGCGCGGAGAGATCCGCATCCTTGTCGTAGAAGATTCCTTCGTCCGTCATGCCAGCAGGCTAGCGAGGTTGACTGGATGAACGCTTTGCCAGTTCAGTGCGCAAGGGCTTCCCGGATGGGCCAAGTGGAATCTCCTCTATCGATTCCAGGACTTTGGGAATCTTGAAGGAGGGCACCGCCTCGCCGCACCACTCACGCAACCCATCAGGATCGAACCGGGCACCATCTTCCAGTACCACTGCGGCGCGAATCTCCTGCTGCCACCTCTGCTCATCCACCCCGTAGACGACTACCTCCTTGACCGACGGGTGCTTCGAGAGGACGGACTCGACTTCGGAGGGGAAGACATTCTCTCCTCCCGTTATGAGCATCTCATCAACTCTGCCTTCGATCCACAGCCTGCCGTCGGAATCGACCCTCCCCCGGTCACCGGTCCGGAACCAGCCGTCCGGCTCCAGACAGTCGGCTGCCACCGTGGGGCCTCCAACCAGGATCTCGTCCCGATCGATCTTCAACCGGCTGGTAACGAGCGGCCGGCCGACTGATCCGATCGCCTCGGATATCTCGGTGGCTGGAAGCACGGTGACCTGCGACGCGGCTTCGGTCATTCCGTAGGTGACGAATACTGCGACACCAGCCCCGATGGTCTCCTCGATCAACTCCGCCGGAGCGGCGGCCCCGCCGGTGAGGACCGTCCTCGGCTGCCGCAGGGCGGCGGGATCTTCCGCCATCAGATCTCTGAGAGCCGTCGGAACGAGTGAGATCCCGCTCACCTCTCCCCTGGCGAGATCTGCCGCTACCCGTGAGGCGGTGAAATCCGCGTGGATGGTGACTGCGGTGCCATGGATCAAGGCTCGGTACACCGGCATAAGCCCCGAGACATGGAACAAGGGGAGACATACGAGCCAACGGTCGGCCGACTCGACCCCGAGGGCGTGGGCGGAACCGATCGCGCTCCAGAAGATATTCCCTGCTGAAAGCGACACAGACTTCGGAGTACCCGTAGTTCCGCTGCTGGCGATCTCACAGACGGTCGTCATCGGGCCACCTCCATGATCGTGATCGGGAATGTCGTCCCCCGAGCCCCGTGGGACCTCCGCCGGTGAGTCGAGGCTGAGGTCGTGGCCCGAGAGGCCTCCCGGATCGCGCGGGTCGATCGGGCACAGTCTCGCTCCGAGGAGCAGTAGTGCGTGCACCGCCAGCACGTAGTCGAGCCCTGGTTCGAACGCGACGCGGACTCGCGTCCCGGGCCCCACTCCTTCACCCCTCAACCCGGATGCCACGGCTCGCGCCTCATCGCGAAGGGTCGCGAAGTCGAGTATCCGATCGTCAGCGACCACAGCGATCCTGTCAGGCGCGTGCTCAGCATGGGTGTCGAGCCAGGTCTCGGGTTTCACGGGCTACGGGTATCGTTGCCTGAAATCGATTTGGCCGCATGTCCGGATGGACCGCCGCCCCGCCTGAGGAACCAGATGCCGATCAGACACAAACACGCACCGCCTGAGGAGAGCCTCTTCGAGGCGATCGACTGGGAGTCGGCCCACGAGTACGAGGACCTCCTCTACGAGCGCGCCGAGAGCATTGCGAAGATCTCGATCAATCGCCCCGAATCCCACAACGCCTTCAGGCCACAGACGCTGGCTGAGCTGAGAGATGCATTCAGCCGTGCGCGCGACGATACGGGCGTGGCGTCGATCATCTTCACTGGAGTCGGCGACGAGGCGTTCTGCTCTGGAGGCGATCAGAAGATCCGTGGTGACGATGGCTATATCGGAGACGACGAGGTCGCCAAGCACGGGGTCGGACGACTCGACGTCGGAGACCTTCACGTTCAGATTCGGCGTCTGCCCAAGCCTGTCGTAGCCATGGTTGCGGGCTGGGCGGTCGGCGGCGGACACATCCTCCACCTCGTCTGTGACATGACCGTGGCAGCAGACAACGCCCGTTTCGGTCAAACCGGTCCGCGTGTAGGCAGCTTCGACGGCGGGTTCGGTGCTTCACTCCTTGCACGCAACATCGGGGTCAAGAAGGCCAAGGAGTTCTGGTTCCTCTGTCGCCTCTACGACGCCGAAGAGGCGTTGGAGATGGGACTGGTCAACGCGGTCGTCCCGGTCTCGGACCTCGAGCGAGAGACGGTCGCTTGGTGTCGAGAGATGTCGGCGCTGTCACCGCTCTCGCTGCGGCTCCTTAAATCGAGCTTCAATGCGGAGGAGGACGGGCTCACCGGCCTCCAGCAGCTCTCTCACGACGCCACGCTCCTCTTCTACATGAGTGAGGAGGGTCAGGAGGGCAGGGACTCCTTCAAGGAAGGCCGCAGCCCCGATTTCAGTCGATTCCCCAAGCGCCCCTGAGAGCCATGAGCGGCCTGCGACTCTGGTTCACAGCATCACGGCCACGAACCCTTCCCGCCGCCAGCGCCCCTGTGCTGGTCGGCACTGCGGCGGCGGTTCAAGCGTCGAGCGGCGAGATCAAGTGGATGACCTTCGTAGCCGCTCTGATCGGGAGCATCTTCATCCAGATAGGCACGAATCTCTCCAACGATTACTCGGACGCGCGCCGAGGAGCGGACACGATGGACCGGCTCGGTCCGCTCCGGGTCACTTCGGCAGGACTGGTCGCGCCTCGACGTGTACTCACGGCCGCTTGGCTTGCCTTCGGGGTCTCGATTCTCTGCGGGGTCTACCTGATCTACGAAGCGGGCTGGGTGATCCTCGCAGTGGGCGTCGCTTCGATTCTCGCCGGAGTCCTCTACACCGGGGGGCCGAAACCGTACGGATACGCCGGGTTCGGCGAAGTATTCGTCTTCCTCTTCTTCGGATTGGTTGCGGTCAACGGAGCGTTCTACGTGCAACTCGAAGAGTTGGACTGGCTGCCCTTCGGTCTTTCGATCTCCGTTGGCCTGCTTTCGACTGCCATCCTCGTGGTCAACAACTTCCGGGACATGGAGACCGATCGCCGGGCAGGGAAGAACACTCTCGCCGTGAAGCTCGGAAGGCAGGCAACACGACGTATCTATCTCGCGATGATCGGCGGCTCCTTCCTGCTGGTCCCGCTACTCCTGGTATTGCTCGATGGGCCTTGGCTGGCGCTGCTCACCCTGTTGGCGATTCCCTTCGCGATAGGACCGACGCGGGCTGTAACCGGGAAGGTCGACGGGCCGGCGCTCAACGGCGCCCTCGCCGGGACTGGCGTACTGCTTGCCGCCTTCGGTCTCTTCTGCACCCTCGGACTCCTTCTGGCCAGCTGAGCCGATGCTGATCGAGGCCGCGGAGGTAGTCCACTACTCCCTGCCGTTCGAACGGAACTACGCAACCGCTCGCGGGAATCTGACCGAGCGCGAGCTGGTCCTCCTCCGGGTGCGTGCAGAGGGGTTGGAGGGGTTCGGCGAGACCGCGGCGATGACCCTGAGAGGTGCGGATTCAGCCGCGAGGCTTGCGGCCGACCTGGAGGAGGCTTGTGAGAGCCTACTGGTCGGGTCCGAGATAGATCGTGGGAGCCTCGAGCGGGCACTGATTCCATTCCGGAACAGGCAGGCGCGTCCGGAGCTGCTTGCTTGCGTCGACATCGCACTGCACGACCTGATCGCCAAATCCCATCAGATCCCCCTGTGGCAGCTCCTCGCGGCCGTGGAGTGCAAGCCGGTGCGGTGCAACGCGACACTCCCGATGGCCAACCCGGCAGAGATCTCCCGAATCGCGATCGGATGGGCCGAGGATGGCTTCGAGGCGATGAAACTGAAGGTCGGGATACCTGGTGATTTGGCTCAGGTTCGGGCGGTCCGAAATGCGGTAGGGCCAGATGTGAGCCTCCGCCTGGACGCGAACGGCTCATGGAAGGCCGCAGATGCGCCAGATCGGATCCGCGCTATGGGCGAAGCAGAGATCGAACTGATCGAGGAACCCACCAACGGACTCGACGCACTTGCGGAGATCAGGCGCTCCTCCCAAGTGCCCATCGCCGCCGACGAGAGCGTTGCGACGATGCGCGATGCCCGTTACGCCGTGGACTCGAAGGCATGCGATTTCACTGCCCTCAAGCTCGCGAAGGTCGGTGGTATCCGCAGCGCCCTGAGCATCTCCGAGACGATCGACTCGTACATGACGAGTTCACTAGAGGGTCCGGTCGGGGTCCTCGCCGCCGCGCACACCGTCCAGGCGATGCCAGACGCAGGTCTAGCCCATGGGTTGGCGACCGAGCGTCTCTTCTCAGTCCGGATCGGAGAGGGAGGCATCTGGAACGGTCCCTGCCTGAGCCTTCCGGATACACCGGGTATCGGAGCCGTTCTCGATGAGGATCTTCTCGCGTCGCGCAGGATCGACTGAGAGCGCAAAGCATCCGCCGCAGGCCCGGACCGGACTGCCCTACCGTTCTCGGTGATGGATGCAACGAACTCCAACACCGCCCTCTCCTCTGCCCTCTGCGAAGAGCTCGCCCGAAGTGGGTTGCGTCGGGCCGTCATCTGTCCCGGTTCCCGCTCCACCCCGTATGCCCTCGCGCTGGAGCGCAATCCCGCGATCGAGACCACCGTGGTCCTCGACGAGCGCAGCGCTGGCTTCATCGCACTCGGCGCCGCGCTCGCATCTGACCTCCCGGTGGCAGTCCTGACGACCTCTGGCTCGGCAGTGGCCAACCTCCACCCCGCCGTGGTGGAAGCGGACGAGGCAGGCGTGCCACTGATCCTGATCACGGCCGACAGACCTCCGGAGCTCCGAGGGACGGGTGCTGGACAGACGATCGATCAGATCAAGATCTTCGGCTCGGCCGTGAGGTGGTTTACCGAGGTGGGCACGCACGAGGCCGACGACAGCGGCTTGATCCACATGAGATCGGTTGCCTGCAGAGCCTTTGCCACAGCTGCAGGCGACCCGAGGCCAGGTCCCGTACACCTCAACATCGCCCTTCGGGAGCCGCTTGCTCCGACCCCTCAGCCCGGTTCGGTCAGCGCGAAGGATGATCTGGCGCTCGCTGGTCGAGGAGTCGGACCACTAAACAGGGTCGTGAGGGCTCGAGGCGAGCTCGATCCGGCGGTCACCGAGGAGATCGCTAGCCGGATCGCGGCCTCCCGGAGACCAGGCGTCCTGGCGGGAATGAAGCGCAATGGCGACAGGCTCGCTCACGCGGTGACTCGACTGGCAGAGGAGGCAGGTGCCCCGATCCTCGCGGAGCCCACCTCACAGCTGCGTTGGGGAGCACATGACCGATCACGTATCGTCGCGACCTACGACTCGATCGCCCGCACGGCCGATCCCGAACTCATTCCCGATCTCGTCATTCGAGTCGGGGAGATGCCGACCTCCAAGCCACTCCGACAGTGGATCGGCAGCGGAGGTGGTCCGACGCAGATCGTGATCGAGCCCGACCCCGCCTGGAAGGAACCGACGAAGACCGCCGAAATGGTCGTTCGGGCGGCTCCGGAGAACCTCTTGAGGGATCTCGCCGAGAGGCTCGCGGTGATGCCGGAGCGCACGAAGTGGTGCGAGAGATGGCAGGCTGCCGATCGCCTCGTGGCCTCCACGATTCAGGCGGAACTGGCTTCGATCTCTTCGCCAACAGAGCCGACTCTCTGGCGCACCCTTGCGCAGGTTCTCGCTCAAGGGGACCGTGTGTTCTGCGCATCGAGCATGCCCATACGCGATTTGGAGGGCTTCCTCCCCTGTGGAAGCGCAGCGGTCAAGTTCTTCTCCAACCGCGGTGCCAATGGGATCGATGGACAGATCTCGACCGCCGTGGGGATTGCAAGCGATGCCCTGGGGACCACGTATGGAGTCCTCGGAGATCTGGCCTTCGCCCACGATCAAGGAGCCTTGGCGAGCGCTCGAGCAGCGGACGGA
This sequence comes from bacterium, assembly GCA_046091265.1. Classification (GTDB taxonomy): domain Bacteria; phylum Actinomycetota; class Thermoleophilia; order Solirubrobacterales; family 70-9; genus CAIUSP01. Next base: position 4,078 of record JBJTBI010000179.1, on the reverse strand, counting down.
CTGAAGCTGATCGTCATCGACAACGGAGGAGGTGGGATCTTCGACTTCCTCCCGATCGCAGACATGCTCGAGACCGCAGAGATGGAGCGGCTCTTCACGACCCCGTCGGGACTGGATGTCGCAGCGGTCGCGGAGTCACACGGGATGCAGGTTGCACGACCGGGTTCGACAGGGGAATTCGAGGCAGCGCTCGGCGGCGGTCACGACCTGATCCTGATCGAGGCCGATCGGGCGGAGAACATCGCACTTCATCGGCGGATCAATGAGCGAGTCGCCAGCGTACTGACCTCCTGAACCGCCCGGCCGACACGCAGGTCAGCTCAACAGGGGCAGCAACGCATCCAGCTTGAGTTCTGTCTCGGCCAGCTCCGCGGCGGGCTCGGAATCGGCCACCACTCCTGCTCCGGCAAAAAGGGTTGCCGTTCGGTCCCTCAGCAGAGCCGACCGGAGGGCGACACAGAACTCACCATCGCCGCTGAAGTCCATCCATCCCACAGGGCCGGCGTACCAACCACGGTCCATACGCTCGATGCGGTCGATCGCGTCGAGAGCTGGAGCGGAAGGCTCCCCTCCAACGGCCGGAGTCGGGTGGAGACGCGAGACCAGCGAGATCACCGAGGTACCGGAGGAGAGTTGTGCGCGAATCGGCGTGGCAAGGTGCTGGATGTTGGAGATCCGCGCGAGCGAAGGCTCGTCTTGACATTCCACCCAGACCGAGATCGGTTCGAGTTCCCTGCGGATCCGTTCGACGACGATCTCGTGTTCGGCCCGGTTCTTGCTGCTGCGCATCAATCCTTCGCCGAGGTGGTCGTCGACCGCGGGATCGGCGCTGCGACGGGCAGATCCGGCGAGCGCCACGGTCACAGCGAGCGGTCCTGAGCGGCGCGCGAGCAACTCCGGGCTGGCACCACAAAAGGCCAACTCCGGACTGCCGACCGCGAAACAGAAGCAGGATGGGAATGCTTCGCGCAGCGACCCGACGACGAGAGCCGGATCGTAGGCAGCGCTGCGATCGATCCTGAGACTTCGGGCGAGTACCACCTTTTCGAAAGATCCGCCGCGGATCTCCCTGGTGGCGCGGGACACAGCGTCTTCGTATGCCGCTGGCCCCCACTCCGGAGAGCCCTCACCGATCTCGGCTGGACGCTCGTCTGTGAGCCCTGGCACCCCTTGCGGCATGCTGGCCTCGCTGAGCGCCTCGAGTCGCGCCTTGATCGAAGAGAGAGCTGCGGCGGGATCCTGAGCGAGGTCTACGACGGCCGTGAGCCATGCCCTGCCATCGAGTCGCTGGATCGAGATCTCCGGTAACACGAGGAGAGCCGGAGGCAGCGAGGACCACTCTGAGGTCGAACATCCGTCCGGAGCGAAAGAGAAACCACCGGTGAAGACCGGTCCCGCGCCTTGAGGAAGATCCTCGTTCCCGACCCTCTCGATCGAGGAGATGATCTCGCTTGCGTCCCGCTCTATCTGCCGGAACCGGTCGTCGCCACGCGAGACCAACTCTCGTACTTGGCCCAGGGTCGCCAGCGAGAAACCGCCGCGATCCGGCTGTTCCCAGCAGGACCAGCGGTCGCGGGCCCGGCGTGACCCGATCACGAGCGCACTGGGGTCCGTCTCCCCTGACACCGGAACGGTGACGGCGACCAGATCGTGATGCCCCCCGGAGGAGATCAGGGCCCCCAGTTCCGAGAGCAACCCGGAACGGGCCTCGATGAGATCGGCGCGACTCAGGAGTCTGAGGGCGAGCGTCCGAGGGCAACCTCGCCCGTCCGGACCATCTCGATCAGGCCATGCGGTCGAACCATCCTCTCGAATGCTTCGATCTTGTCGGCCGGTCCGGTGACCTCGACGGTCATCGACTTGCGTGAGACGTCGACCACACGCCCACGGAAGATCTCTGCGAACTGCATGATCTCGTGGCGGCTCTCGACGGGCGCTGAGACCTTGAACAGAGCCATCTCACGGGCCGTGGTCTCTCGGGGCTCCATGTCCCGGAGCTTGACCACGTTGATCAGCTTGTTCAGCTGCTTCGTCACTTGATCGATTGGATACTTCGCTCCATCGATCGTGATCGTCATCCGAGAGAAATTGGGGTCCTCGGTCGGCCCCACCGCGAGGGTGTCGATGTTGAACCCTCTCCGCGAGAACAGCCCGGCGATGCGGGCCAGCACTCCGGGCTTGTTCTCGACCGTCAGCGAGAGCAGATGCTTCCGGCCTGTCAGCGATCGGGTCTCTGCAGCGAGCTGATCGAGCTCGGTGAGGTTTGGGGCGCCTGAGTCCATCCTCAACCCACCATGTCTCTGGCCGCGGCCCCGGCCGGAATAATCGGATAACAGTTCTCGGTGGGGTCGACGCGAACGTCCAACAGCGCCGGGCCCTCCTCCGCCAGGGTGTCGGCTATCGCCTGATCCAGATCGGCCTTGTCATCGACTCTGGCAGCGGCACAGCCGAAAGCATCGGCGAGCTTGACCCAGTCGGGGCTGCCCCCCATCTCGATCGCCACGTGCTTCGAATCCCAGAACAGTTCCTGCCACTGACGCACCATTCCGTAATGACCGTTGTTCATCAGCAGCACCTTGACTGGCACTTGATTGGAAACGGCGGTCGCCAGTTCCTGAACTGTCATGATCAGGCTTCCGTCCCCGGTCACGCATACGACGGTCTCATCGGGGCATGCGATCTTCGCACCGATCGCGAAGGGGAGTCCCACACCCATCGTTCCGAGTCCTCCGGAGTTGATCCACCGCCGCGGCTGCGGGAAGTCGTAGTACTGGGCGACCCACATCTGGTGTTGGCCGACGTCCGAGGTCACGATCGCCTCTCCGTTGGTGGCCCGATTCAGTGACTCGATCATCGCCTGTGGCTTGATGGTCGAGTCCTTGGAGTCCTTGTAGGTGAGCGGATACTCCTTGCGCCACTCGCTGATCCTCCCCCACCACTCGGCGAGACGAGTCCCATCAGGCTGGAGTGCCCGATACTCGCTGGTCAGGGCGGTCAGGACCGCCCTCGCATCGCCGACGATCGGGATGTGAGCGGCAACGTTCTTGGAGATCTCGGCAGGATCGATATCGATGTGGATGAATTTCGCGTTGGGGGCGAATTCAGACAGCTTTCCGGTTATCCGATCGTCGAAACGGGCGCCAACGGCAACGATCAGGTCGGCCTCGTCCATTGCGTAGTTGGCGGCCCGGGTTCCGTGCATGCCGAGCATGCCGAGCCACTGCTCGTTGGGAGCGGGAAACGATCCGAGACCCATCAGGGTGCAGGTGACCGGGAGGTCATCGACCAGACAGAGCTCGCGGAGCTCCTCCGAAGCCTCAGCGTTGATCACACCGCCCCCGGCGTAGATCACCGGACGTGTCGCGCTCGCCATCGCCTTTGCAGCGATCTTGATCTGGTTGATGTTGCCCTCGACGGAGGGCTTGTAGCCCGCGAGCTCGACGGGCTTGGTGTTCGGCTCGTAGTCGATCTCGGCGCGCCCGAGATCCTGAGGCACGTCGATCAAGACGGGACCGGGGCGCCCGGTGGACGCGATCTGGAACGCCTCATGGACGTATTCGGGTATCTGGGAGGCCTCGGTGACCATCAGCGAGTGCTTGACGATCGGGTAGGTGATGCCCGTGATGTCGGCCTCCTGGAAGCCGTCGGTGCCGATCAGATCCGTGCGGACCTGACCGGTGATGAAGACGGTCGGGACGGAGTCCATCTGGGCGTCCGCGATCGGAGTGACCAGATTGGTTGCGCCCGGACCCGAGGTGGCGAACGTGACCCCCACCCTTCCAGACGCTTTGGCGTAGCCCTCGGCCATGTGCCCTGCCCCCTGCTCATGTCGGGCATGGATATGCGTGAAGTCTGCGCCATGGACAGCGTCGTAGACCGGCAGGTTGGCTCCACCGGGGATCCCGAATATGTACTCGACGCCCTCGACCTTGAGGGCCTCCATCATCGCGTCCGCAGCTCTCATCTACGAGATGGTAGCCGCCCGGGGCCCGCGGGCAGTGACAGCAGGAGATTTCGCAGGGAAATTCCCGCGGGCGCGCCAGCCACCGCGAAGACCGACGCGACTCCTTACCTAGCC
>JBJTBI010000178.1:0-16574 GCA_046091265.1 bacterium | reverse complement strand
GAAGATCGACGCCAGATACTGGATCTGACCCCGGCCCGGACCCAGCTCCCATTGTCCGCCGCCGTAGGCCCCTATGCCGTTTGTCGCGCAGTAGTCGTAGGCGGCGAAGAGCTCGCTGAGCGGTCCGAAACGTGACGGCTTGATGTTCACCATCTTCGGCTTCCAGGGTCGCGACTCGATGTCGGCCACCGAGTTGATCGGCGCGTCCCAGGTGATCCGATCGGCGACAGGATCGAGCAGAGGCTTGGTCTCTTCGTTCACGTCCGGATCCTCCAGCCAGGCGGTCGGAAACGCCTCGATCAGCTTTGCGTAGAGCACCGGATCGGTCTCCACATCCACGGGAGTGCCGGAGTACTGACCTTTGAGATCGAGTGAGTCGACTGCGCCGGTCGCCACCAACGCGGCGATGAGGTCATCGGCCCAGTCGTTGGTCGGATCGAGCTTGAATCGGAGATTGGGATAGATGTCGAGGCGTCCACGGAGTGGTTCGATGCTCGATGGCTGTTCGCTGCCCATCGGCGAGAGCCTCATCGAGCAGACGAAGTGGACCGGATCCATCTCCCGGTCGAGCACCTCGAACAGCGTCGTGCCCGCCTGCCTCAGAGCGAGATCCAGCGCCGCGCTCTCGAACGCCCAGCGGCGGTATCTCACCGAGGCCTCGTTCATCGCGGGTGACGGGAACAGGTCGAGGCCATCGAGCAGCGCAGAGAAGCTGCCGATCGTGTGCTTGCCAGACAGATCCAGAGTCGCTCCCTCGTCCTGGAGAGCGATGTGGTAGAGTCCGTCGTAGGTGACGTCCTCTCCGATGCCCTGCTGTCCGCCGCCCTCCAGCCTGATCACGGTCGAGAGCCGCTCGAAGTCGCTGTTCGGCATGGTGAACTCGAGACCCTCGAGTTGGTACCCGTCGATCTCCAACTGAAGATCCTCGATCCTGGAATAGAGCCCGTCTGCCATCGCGTTCAGGCTAGGCGATGCAGATATGCAGCGAGGCGCGGCCCCCGCTCAGGAGCAGGGATTCCTGATCTTGCAGATCCGCCGGGTCTCGAGCAGTGAGTCGATCGAACCGGGCTGGGCCCAGTACAGGTAGGCGCGAACATCTGCCTTGAGGCCCGCGAGCGTGCATTTGCTGGCCGACCCGACGCTGACGCTCTTGACCGGCATGTCGGCGTTCTCGTTCGGAGTGGTGGAGAAGGAGATCTCCCCGGCGAGCGCTTCGGTAACTCCGCGGGGAGGGATCGGGATCTTCTTCTTGCGGATCACCTTGCCCTTGGCATTGCGGATCTTCTTGATCTTGGGCGGAGGGAAGTACTGGTCCAGCAGACTCCGCATCGCGACTCCGTATCCGCTCTGGTCGGAGTTGCTGCAGAAGCCCTGAGACTGGACTATCTGGAACCCACGGCGGTTCTCCTTGCGGGTGAAGTTGGTGCGGTCGGTGGTCTTGCCGAGCATTCCGTAGTCCCAACCCGGGTACCAGGCCGGAACGACGCCGGTCCGCAGACCCGGCTCGCCCACCTGATCGGCCGAGTACTGCCCCACGCGATGCAGACGTCTGGCGATGCGATCGCGTGAGGCGGTGAAGTCTTCGGTCCATGTCGGGATCGACCGGTGGATCGACTGCGCCTGGGCCCAGTCCATCAACTCCCAGTCGAGTGATATTCCCCAGACCGAGGGATCGTGGGCGAGCGCGTAGCTGTAGCCCCTGCGGTTGGGATCGAGATGCAGACCGTTCAGGGCGATGATCCTGTTGCACGGGAACTCGGTAGAGATCCGGCGGACGATCTCCGCCCAGATCTCCGGGGTGGAGCCCTTGAAGCGCGTATTGACGAGGAAGATGTCCTGGTCACGCAGCTGCTTGCGAACCTTCTTTGCGTACTCGGTGACGTTCTCCGGTTGGTTGACCCGCAGGATCATCGTGTAGCTCTTGGCCCCGCTCCTAGACGGCGCGAGCGTCTTGGGTACCCCGTCGCAGTCGTTGCCTGCTGCCATCGCAGCCTGCCCGCGTTCGGGTTCGCCGAGTTGCCCCAGGCTGATCACAGCCAGAGCGAAGGCGGCCGCAATCGCGACCTTCGGTGTCGAAGAAACGGAGAGCTTCATCGGATCGGGTGCTCGTAGACAGCCTACGAGCAAATTTCGGCGTCCCTGCAGACGCACCTGCAGGGTAGCGGTCCCCGGCACCGGGTTCTCGGATCGACGCTGGAATCCCTCGAATCAGGAGTTTGCGACCACGCGGACCGTCTGCAGCGTCTGGTCTCCCGCTCCTCTGACCTGCCCGCCAGCCGAGAGGGTGTCGGTGATGTACTGGATGGTCTCCCGGGTCAACTCCTCTCCTGGAAGGACGTTGGGGACGCCAGGTGGATATGCGGCGAGCGACTCGGCCGCGATCCGCCCTTCGGCGCTCGCGAAGCTCACCGATTCCTGAGGACCCAGGAAGGCCTCTCGCGGGGTCATCCGAAGGGTGCCCCAGGGCGGGGGAGAGGCGAACTGCCGTCGACGCTCGCGGTCGGCTTCATCGAGCGATCCGAGTGCGGCCTCGAGCGAAGACACCAGCCGGTCGGCATCGCGCTCTGCATCGCTGCCCATCCCGAACATCGCCTCGACGATGTTCTCGGTGTATAGCTCCACGTTCACATCCGAGATCTCCCTCATCAAGTCGGCGACTCGGTGACCGGAGGCACCCGTGCCCCTCACATCCACAGCGAGCCGCACACCGTCCCAGCCGTGCACGCTAGGGGCTTCCAGCAGCCGCTCGTCGAGCACATCCAGCTCCGGGATCTCCCTGATCCTCGTCCGGGCACCGTCGACCGCGTCGAGCACCTCACCCAGTAACCGCTCTCCCTCGAGAGCCGCAAAGCGACGGGCACCATCGAGGGAGACCGAAAGCAGCGAGCTCGGGCTGGTCGTCTCGAGCATGGTGAGACAGCGATTGATCAGATCGTCACCGATCAGCGAATCGTGTCCGCGGTGGAGGATCGCCGACTGTCCGAGGCTGCCCACGATCTTGTGAGTGCTGGAGAGAACCAGGTCGGCTCCGCAGGCGAGGGCCCCCGCCGGCAGGCGAGGGCTGAAGTAGAGGTGGGCACCCCAAGCTTCGTCCACCAGCAAGGGGACATCTGCGGCGTGCGCCACCTCGGCCAGTCCCGAGATGTCCGCGACCGCACCGAAATAGGTAGGAGAGACGATCATCACGCCGACCGCTTGGGGATTCTGCGACAGAGCCTCCTCGAGGTTCTCTGGCGTTACGCAGTGCGCGATCCCCAACTCCGGATCGATCTCTGGCTGGACGAAGGTCGGGATCAATCCCGCCATGATCATCCCGTCGACGGTGGAGGAGTGGACGTTGCGCTGGACGATCACCTCCTTGCCGAGATGCCCCAACGCGAGGCACCCGACGTGGTTGCCCTGGGAGCCGCCGTGGAGAAGGAACCAGCTCCTGGCGGCGCCCCAGGCATCTGCAGCGAGATCCTGGGATTGCTGGAAGGGGGTTGGCGCCGGGCCGAGATCGATCCCCTTCAGGCCCGCCGAGATGTCGTGCTCCAGCGCAGCCATTCCGATCGCCTCGATCAGCGCTGGATCGGAGGCGATTCCCTTGTGCCCCGGCACGTGCAATCGGGAGGGATCACGCCGGACGTATTCGATCACGGCGTCTAGATAGGGCGCTTGCGTCTGGTCCACGAACCTCACCCTATCCAGCGGTCAGGTTCGCGGTCTACCGGTCACTCGGAAGCCGAGTACTCGGAGTACGGGTACCACCACTCCTTGCGCTCGATCTCGCTCTCGATGTGGATGTGTTTGGTCTCCTGGAAGGCCTCGAGGCCCTCGCGACCGAGTTCCCTGCCCAGACCCGATTGCTTGAACCCCCCGAAGGGCCCGGCGTCGTTGTCGGTCAAGGGATCGTTGAACCAGACGGTTCCCGCCTTGATCTCCCTCATGCAGCGGAAGATCGTCTTGAGATCCTGCGTATAGATGTTGGCGCCGAGTCCGAATCGGGTCGAGTTCGCGAGCTCGATCGCCTCGTCGAGGCTCTTGACCGGGACGATCGGCGCCACCGGCCCGAAGGTCTCCTCGCTGAGCAGTGCGGTATCTGCCGCCGCCCCGGTGACCACCGCAGGCTCGAAGAAGTGACCGGTCTCGTGTCCTGCCCGGCCTCCTCCGCAGACGAGTTCTGCACCCGAGGCGACCGCGGCCTCCACCTGGGCGGTGACCTTCTCCCGCTGCGCGGCCGAGGCCATCGGCCCCAGATCCGTGTCAGACGCCATCGGATCCCCGAGTTTGAGGGTGTTCGCATGGTCGGCGAAGGCCTGCAGGTAGTCGTCGTAGAGGTCCTCCGCCACATAGAAGCGTTCGGCAGAGGTGCACACCTGACCTGCGTTGAGGAAGGCTGCCCAAGCACCACCCCTGGCGGCGACCTCGATACCCCCGGCCACATCGGCGCAGACGATGAAGGGGTCCTTGCCGCCCATCTCGAGGTTGATCCGCGCGACCCGGTCTATACACGCATGCGCCACTGCCTTGCCGGTCTCCACCGAGCCGGTGAAAGCAACGCAGTCGACTCGTTCGTCGCTTGCAATGGTGGCCCCCACCTCCCCGTCGCCCGAGACGAGGTTCACCACCCCTTTCGGCAGGACCTCGAGCATCGGAGCCAGCGCGAGGGTGGAGAGCGGGGTCATCTCCGATGGCTTCGCCACCACCGAGTTGCCGGCGGCGAGCGCCGGAGCGAGCTTCCAGGCGAGTAGCAGCAGCGGGTAGTTCCAAGGGACGATGCACCCCACGACACCGAGCGGCTCTTTGACCACCATCGCGAGTTGACTGGCCTCGATTGGCGGGATCACCCGACCTGCCGAGTCCCGACCGATCTCCGCGTAGTAGTCGAACGCCGCCGCCACCCAGCCGATCTCGTCCCGATTCTCGATCAGCGGCTTGCCGCCCTCGGCGGTCAGTATCTCCGCCAGTTCGTCGGTCGATTTGCGAAGCCTCGTGGCTATCTCGTGGAGCAACTCACCGCGCTCCCCTGCGGGCATCGCCGCCCACGGCTTCGATGCTTCGCGGGCAGCGTCGAAGGCCGCATCGAGTTGCTCAGGGGAGGCAGATCCGACGGTCTCGAGGATCTCCTCGGTGAAGGGATTCTCTACCTCGATCGGTTTCCCCGACCCGGCGACTGACTCACCGCCGATCAGCAGGTTCGTCTTCACGCCCGCAAGTCCTAGGGGGTCTGCTTGGTCACTGCGTGTTTGCGGCTCTCACGCGGGTGCTCCAGCATCGGATCGGGCTCAGGTTCGACCTTCGCCATTTTGTCAGCGCGGTACTGCTGCCAGAGCACTATCGCCATCGCCGCCAGGGCGACCAGGATCAGGATGGTGGCGATCACATTGACCTCGACCGGGATGCCCCTCTGCGAGGCACCGAAGATGTAGAGCGGGAAGGTCACGGTGGTGCCAGAGTTGAAGTTGGAGATCACGAAGTCGTCGATAGACAGGGCGAATGCGAGCAGCGATCCGGAGACGATCCCGGGGGCGATCAGCGGCAGGGTGACGAGACGGAAGGTCTGGGCCGGCGTGGCACCGAGGTCCCGGGCGGCCTCCTCGAGGCTCCGATCGAACCCGATCAGACGCGAGCGTACCACCACCACCACGAAGCTGATGCAGAACATCACGTGCGCGATCAGCAGCGTCACGAAGCCCAGTGGGAAGGAGAAGCTGATGAACATCGAGAGCAGTCCCGCTCCGATCACCACCTCCGGCGTGGCGAGGGGGATCACGATCAGGAAGTTGGTCGGTTTGCGGCCGTAGAACTCGTAGCGCACCAGGGCGATCGCGATCATCGTCCCCAGTACCGCCGAGATCACGGTCGCGACTGCAGCGAGCTGCAGGCTGGTCACGAGGCTGTTGGTCAGCTCGGGAATCCCGAAGGCGTTGGACCAATGCTCGGTGGTGAACCCGACCCACTCGAAGTTGTAGCGGCCTTGTGGATCGTTGAAAGAGAAGACCGCGATCACCAGGATCGGGATCAGCATGTAGAGGATCGCCAGTCCGGCGAAGATCGGCAGGAGCTTGTCGCCGATCGCGCGCGAGGCCCGCTTCAACGGACCGGCGCCACCCTCGTTGTGGATGGTCGCTGCCTCCATGGTCAGGTGGCGCTCGCTTCGTCACCCATCAGGGCTTCGGAGCCGGCGAATCGGATGTAGATGACCACCAGCAGCAGGATTACCAGCATCAGGATGAAGGCAAGCGCCGCTGCGGCCGGATAGTTGCTGGTGACCAGATAGTTGCTCTGGATCACGTTTCCGATCATCGCCTGGTTCCTCCCTCCGAGGAAGTAGGCGTTCACGTAGTCACCGCTCGCCGGGATGAAGGTCAAGAGCGTTCCTGCGACGATCCCCGGCGCGGTGAGCGGCAGGGTCACCTTGAGGAAGGCGGTCTTCGAGGATGCATAGAGATCCTTCGCCGCTTCGATCAGCCTGCGGTCGAGCGTGTCGATACTGGTGTAGAGGGGGAGGATCATGAACGGGAGGAAGTTGTAGGTGAGTCCGGCGATCACCGAGGCGGGGGTGTCTAGGATCCGCCCGTTCGAGGTCAGGCCGATCGAGGAGAGGAACTCGACCAGGGGGCTCTGGTCGGTCAGGATCGTCTGCCAGGCGATCGTCCTGATCAGGTAGGTGGTGAAGAACGGAGCCACCACGAGGAAGAGCAGGAGGTTCCGGTACTTCCCGCCTCTGAACGAGATCGCATAGGAGAGGGGGTATGCGATCAGCAGCGCAAGCAGCGTCGCCACGCCCGCGTATACGAACGAGCGCAGGAACTGCTGGGAGTAGTCACCCAGGACATCCGAGTAGTTGGAGAACTGCCAGTTGAAGAAGTACCCCTCGGTCAGGCTGCCCGTGCGCAGCGACAACTCACCCATGTAGACGAGCGGGATGACGAAGAAGACGACGAGCCAGAGCAGCCCGGGGAACAGCAGCAGATACGGCAGCGCCCGACGACCGCCGCTCACGGGGCGAACCCCGTGAGCGGCGTGATGATCGTCGACGGCTGCATCTCTGTCAGCGCCTCAGTCCGGTTGCCTAGCCGGTGATTGCCTTCTCGAAGGCCTGCTCGATCTCCTGCTCATCGGCAGCGTCGAGGCTCGGCTGATTCGAGCAATCGGCGGTGTAGGCCTCGGACGGGAAGATCAGCTGGTTGTTGGCCAGCTCGGGATCCTTCTTGGCGAGGACCTCCTTGGCACCGTCCACCGGAGTGATGTAGTTCACGTACTCGGCGATATCCGCTGCCACCTCCGGGTCGTACACGTAGTTGATCCATTCGAGTGCCGCGTTCGGATTCGGCGCGCCGACCGGGATCACCATGTTGTCCGACCAGAGGATGCACCCCTGGGTCGGCATCCGGTACTCGATGTCCGGGTTGTCCGCCTGAAGCTGAACGGCGTCACCGGACCAGCCGATCGCGGCAACTACGTCGCCGCGAACCATCGGACCCGCGTAGTCGTTACCGGTGAAGTCCCGGATCTGACCGGACGCTGCAGCCGACTCGATCTTGTCGATCGTCTTCAGCCAGTCCTCCTTGGTGGCATCGTCCGGGTTGATTCCGTCGGCCTTCATCACCAGCGGCACCGTGTCGCGGAGCTCGGAGAGCATCGTGACCTTGCCCTTGTATTTGGGATCGAACAGATCGTTGATCGAACGGATATCGGGTGCGAGGTCCGTACGGACGATCAGTCCGGTCATGCCGCTCTGCCACGGCACTGAGAAGGCACGGTCGGGATCGAATGCTGGCGTCTTGAGGTCTTCGCGCAGATTCGCCTCCACGTTCGGCAGATCGTCCGGCACGCTGAAGTGCTGGAGGTAGCCCAGGCCGTCCATCCTCGAAGCCATCCAGTCGGTCGGGGCGATGATGCTGCGACCTCCGGACTCGCCCTGCTCGAGCTGCGGACGCAGCTTGCCGAAGAAGCCGGTGTTGTCGTTGTAGTCCTCGACGTACTTGACCTTGACACCGGTGTCCTTCTCGAAGTTCGAGACGGTCTTTTCGTCGATGTAGAGAGGCCAGTTCGAGATGACCAGCGTCCCGCTGGCCTTCGCGTCTCCCTTGGAGACGGTGGTGATCTCAGCATCGGACCCGCCGCCTACCGAACCTCCGCATGCGGCGACCAGAATCGCAGCACCCAGTCCCGCGGCACCGATGACGACCTTCCTCATGCGACTCCTGCTCGTTCTCTCGATACTCATGATTCCCCTCTCTTGTTCCTGTTCGTTTTCTCTCGAGTTCACTCGACGTTGGTGGTGTCACGAACGACGTGCATGTTCTCCGGATCCCAGGCGAGCTTCACCTCGGCACCGGCGCCGGGCAGGGCGTCGCGCTCACGTTCGTTGACGTTCGGTACCAGCACGGTCATCGGTACCTCACCCGGCAGGCGAACGAGGATCTGGGTGGCGGTGCCGAGGTAGAGAGAACTCTCCACCACGCCGTCCACGCTCGGCAGACCATCGCCGAGGCCGCTCGCGCGGTCGTTGATCAAGAGCTTCTCCGGTCGGACGATCGCGTGACAGGAATCGCCCGGGGCGAGTCCTTCGATGCTGCCTTCCACGGCGGGCCCGGCCTCCAGTTTGACCTCTCCGGATTCGCCTGCCTTCACGACCTGAGCGGGCATCAGGTTGGACACCCCGATGAATCCTGCGACGAAGGAGGTCGCAGGCCGGTCGTAGACGGTTTCCGGGTCGGCAACCTGCTCGACCCGACCGACGTTCATCACCGCGATCTGGTCACTCATGGTCAGCGCCTCTTCTTGATCGTGGGTGACGTAGACGAAGGTGATTCCGACCTCCTGCTGGATCCGTTTGAGCTCGATCTGCAGGCCCTTGCGGAGTTTCAAGTCGAGCGCCCCGAGGGGCTCGTCGAGCAGGAGGACCTTGGGACGATTGACCAGGGCTCTGGCCAGCGCGACCCGCTGCTGCTGACCTCGCGAGAGCTGGGCCGGCTTCTTCGATGCCTCGCTGGCGAGCCCGACCCGCTCGAGCTCCTCGGCGGCGCGGCGCCTGGATTCGTCCGTCTTCACGCCGCTGCGTTTGAGCCCGAACTCGACGTTCTCGAGGACCGTCAGGTGCGGGAAGAGCGCGTAGCTCTGGAAGACCGTGTTGGTGGGACGCTCGTGCGGGGGCAAACCAGCCACGTTCGAGCCCTCGATCAGGACCTCACCGGTGGTGGGCTGTTCGAAGCCGGCGACCATCCTGAGGGTCGTGGTCTTGCCGCAGCCGCTCGGACCGAGCAGGGTGAAGAAGTTGCCTCCCGGTACCTCCAGAGACAGATCGTCTACCGCGACGAACTCGTCGAACTTCTTGGTGACGGCGCGCAGATGGACGCTGTTTCTGGAACCGCCTGATTTCTCGGTTCTTGCTGCCACTCTCCTGTTCGGAAAAATAGGGCAAATCGCCGTGCAGGGTCGGCCGGACCGTCTTGGACGGGTGTAGCCTTCCTGAGGAGGAGTCGCCCACGGTTCAGCCGGGAGGGTGAAAAACCAGAGATCGGGGTTACGAGAGGTGATCCCAGATCATCGAAGGAGTGAGAAAGATGGCGGAAACCACCGTCAAGGAACGTTCAGGCAATCAGGCTCGACAGGACGAACTGCAGCAGAAGGCGCTTCGGCACCTCTGGATGCACTTCACCCAAATGGGGCGCTACGACGCCGAAAATCCGATTCCGATCATCGAGAAGGCAGACGGGGCTTATGTCTGGGATATCCACGGCAAGAAGTACCTCGACGGGCTCTCAGGTCTGTTCTGCGTCAACGCAGGCCATGGCCGGACCGAGATCGGGGACGCGATGGCGGCCCAAGTGCGCGAACTCGACTTCGTGACGATCTGGAGCTACGCCCATCCGCGGGTGATCGAGCTGGCTGAGCGACTCGCTCACCTGGCCCCGGGAGATCTGAACCGTTGCTTCTTCACCTCCGGCGGCGCCGAGTCGGTCGAGTCTGCGATCAAGCTCGCCCGCCAGTACCACCTGAAGACCGGTAACACGCGGAAGACCAAGTTCATCGCCCGAGACTTGGCCTACCACGGGACCACGCTCGGTGCCTTGAGCGCCACCGGACTGCCGGGATTCAGGGCTCCGTTCGAGCCACTGGTGCCGGGAGGCTGTCACGCACCGAATACCGACAGTTACCGCTGGCCCGAGGACCGCGACCCCCTCTGGGCCGCCGAGAAGATCCGCGAGAGGATCGAGTTCGAAGACCCGAGCACCGTCGCTGCGGTGATCCTCGAACCGGTCCAGAACGCCGGAGGTTCTCTGCCACCGCAGGAGGGTTATTTCCAGAGGGTGCGGGAGATCTGCGACGAGCACGACATCCTGCTGATCTCCGATGAGACCATCTGCGCCTGGGGTCGCCTCGGGACGATGTTCGGCTGTCAACGCCTCGGCTATCAGCCCGACATCATCACCACGGCGAAGGCCTTGACCTCGGCATACGCCCCGATGGGCGTCTTGCTCGCCTCAGACAGGATCGCCGAGCCGTTCATGCAGGGAAACGAGATGTTCGGCCACGGCTTCACCTTCGCCGGACATCCCGTCGCCGCCGCTGCCGCGATGGCGAACCTCGACGTGTTCGAGCGCGAGGACCTGTGCGGTCACGTGATGGAGAAGGAGCCGGAGTTCCGCGGAATGCTCGAGAGCCTGCGCGACATACCGATCGTCGGAGATGTCCGTGGAGTCGGGTACTTCCAGTCGATCGAGATGGTCAAGGATCGCGAGACCAAGGAGACCTTCACGGAGGAGGAGTGCAAGTGGTTGCTACGTGACTACCTCGATGTGGAGCTCTACGAGCGGGCCTTGATCTGCCGCGCAGACGACCGCGGGGAGCCGGTGATCCAGTTGGCACCCACGCTGATCTGCGACACCGAGCAGTTCGACGAGATCCATGATGTCCTGAGGCCGGTCTTGGAGGAGGCCTCTCGACGCATCGGACTCTAGAGTTCGGTCGGTGAGAATCCACAAGGAGGAGAGGAACCGTTGAAGGTCGGTGTCCCTACAGAGATCAAGGATCAGGAGTACCGGGTTGCCCTGACTCCGGTGGGTGCACGCGAGCTCACCGACCGGGGCCACGAGGTCTACGTCCAGGCCGGAGCCGGTGAGGGAAGCGCGATCTCCGATGCCGCCTACGAGGCTCAAGGCGCCCGGATCCAGCCCGACGCAGCGAGTGTTTTCGCCGAGGCCGAGCTGATCCTCGGGGTCAAGGAGCCCCAGCCGGTCGAGGTCGAGATGCTCCGCGAGGGCCAGACTTTGTTCACCTATTTGCACCTCGCCCCGGATCCCGAACTGACCAAGGGCCTTGCCGCCACAGGCGCCACCTGTATCGCCTACGAGACCGTCGAGGACTCGAGCGGAGGGCTTCCGCTGCTCGCTCCGATGAGCGAGATCGCAGGCAAGATCGCCACTCAGGCGGGAGCCTGCATGCTCGAGAAACCGCTGGGAGGATGTGGCATCCTGCTGGGTGGTGTCCCGGGCGTCGCTGCGGCAAAGGGGATGGTCGTCGGAGCGGGAGCCGTGGGATTCAACGCCGCCGTGGTCGCGATCGGTATGGGTGCCGACGTCTTCATCTACGACATCTCTATCGACAGGCTGCGGGATGTGGAGACGGTCCTCGGTGAGGGTTGCTCGACGGTCTTCTCCTCGTCGCTGGTCATCGAAGAACACCTGGCGACTGCGGACTTGGTGATCGGCGCGGTATTGGTTCCTGGTGCCAAGGCGCCGAACATCGTCACCCGCGAGCAAGTCAAGCTCATGAAGCCCGGAGCTGTACTGGTGGACGTCGCGATCGATCAGGGCGGATGCTTCGAGACTTCGAAGCCCACTACACACGACGATCCGACCTTCGAGGTCGATGGGGTTATCCATTACTGTGTCGCCAACATGCCGGGCGCCGTCCCCGTGACCTCCACTCGGGCATTGACCAACGCGACCCTTCCCTACGTGATCGCGCTCGCCGATCATGGCGCGGCAGACGCTGCGCAGCGCACGCCCGGCCTGATTCCCGGTATCAATTGCGCAGGAGGAAAGGTCACCTATCAGGCGGTGGCCGAGGCGACAGGAACTGAGTACGTACCCGTGGACCGTGTTCTCGACATAAAGCTCTAGGAGAGGAGATACAGATGGCAACCACCAAGAAGAAGACGTCGGCAAGGGGCAGCAAGAAGAGTGCTTCACCGATCAAGCTGAAGAACATGATCAACGGCAAGTTCGTTGCGGCTGCGGGCGGAAAAGCCGACGACGTGATGAACCCCGCCACCGGGGAGGTCATGGCGAAGGGGCCGATCTCGTCCAAGCAGGACGTGAACAAGGCCGTCGCCGCCGCCAAGAAGGCGTTCGACGGCTGGTCCACGACCACGCCGAGCGAGCGGGCGCTGGCGATGCTCAGGATCGCCGATGCGATCGAGGAGAACGCCGGCGAGATCGCCGATCTCGAGGCAGCCAATGCGGGCAAGCCGAGGCACGACTTCCTCAGCGAGGAGATTCCCTTCATGGCTGACAACCTCCGCTTCTTCGCTGGAGCGGGGCGGTGCCTCGAGGGCAAGTCGGCGGGTGAGTACGCGGAGGGTTACACCTCCTACATCCGTCGCGAGCCGGTCGGGGTGGTAGCTCAGATCACTCCCTGGAACTACCCGCTGATGATGGCGATATGGAAGATCGGTCCAGCGCTGGCGGCTGGCTGCACCTTGGTGCTGAAGCCAGCGGAGACCACTCCGGTTTCGACGCTGACCAAGCTCGCCGAGATCTGCGCCGAGCACCTCCCGCCCGGCGTGGCGAACTTCATCGGTGGCGCGGGCGAGACCGGTGCTGATCTGGTTGCCCACAAGGACATCGATCTCGTCTCCCTGACCGGTTCGCCCGAGACGGGCAAGGCGATCGCCCGTGCGGCAGCCGACAGCCTGAAGAAGGTCCACCTCGAGCTCGGCGGAAAGGCGCCCGTGGTGATCTTCGACGACGCCGATATGGATGCGGCGATGGAGACCATCGCCGGTACCGGTTACTTCAACTGCGGCCAGGACTGCACGGCCGCAACCCGAGTGCTCGCCTCGAAGAACGTCTACGACGATGTCGTGGCGGGACTGGCCAAGCAAGCCGGTAAACAGGTGATCGGCGACACCTTCAACAAGAAGACGACGCTCGGACCGTTGAACAGCGAGCGCCAGCGCGAGCGGGTGGAGGGCTTTCTCGAGCGTGCGCCGAAGGGAGCCGAGATCGTCACCGGTGGCCAGCGCCCGAATAGGCGTGGGTATTACCTGGAGCCCACCGTGGTGGCAGGCCTGAGCCAGAAGGACGAGATGATTCAGGACGAGATATTCGGTCCTGTGATCACAGTCCAGCCGTTCACCAACGAGCGGAAGGCGATCGAGTGGGCGAACGGCACGCGCTACGGCCTGGCTTCGTCGGTCTGGACCCGCGATGTGGGCCGCGCATTCCGTGTGTCCAAGGCACTGAGATTCGGCTGCGTCTGGATCAACGACCACATCCCGATCGCATCCGAGATGCCTCACGGCGGGTACAAGCAGTCCGGCTACGGCAAGGACCTGTCGATGTACTCACTCGAGGACTACACCCAGATCAAGCATGTGATGGCGAGCCTGTCTTAGGAATAACGGATTGATCGCGGTTAAGGGGACTGGTACGCTGCAGCAGACCATGGATTGGAAAACACGGACAAGACGTGTCCTGTTGGCAGTATCCGTTTCTGCGGTGACTCTTGGTTTGTTGTTGGCTGGCGGCGGGGAGGAGATGGCCCTCGGTGCCCTCCCACTCTTCTTCCTTGTGTTGGCTCTCGTAGCCGACCGGTACCCAGGCGAGGAGACGATCCTCCGGGTCCGCAGGGCGGTCGCTACCCGGCCCGAGGTACGCAGGCCCGCCCGTATACCGATGCCTTCTCTCCCACTGGTCGTCAGGCCCAGCGGGAGGTTGATCTCTTTCGCGCTGGCGGTCCGTCCGCCCCCTCTGGCTGGCTGATCCACCAGCCGGTCCGGCCTGCCCTTGCGTGGGGCCGGACAGTCAGCCGTTGAGGGAAGGAGGCGCCGGTGAGCGCCCTGTTCTCCCCGATCCGCACGCGGTTCGGGAAATCGAGCAGTCGAGGACTGCTCCCGGTCGGCACCGTGGAAGGCTCCAATTCGCATCCTGAGGGATTCGCAGGAGGGGCCGGACTCGAAGCCGTGGCCGGACAGACATATCGGATGAAGATCGAGTCGCGATCCGCGTACAGGCCTTCGGCCTGGCTACGCCGATGGACGCTGTCGCTTGTGGCCTGCGTCCCGGTTGCGTTTGCCGGGCTGTACCCGTCGCTGGCCGCGGCCGATCCGACTCCGTGTGGCGAGATCAGGCAGATCACGGACGCCAGGGGTGACGGTCACCACGTCAACACGGATGTCATCGCGGCCTGGTTCGACCAGACCGAAGAAGGCATCTCCGCGGTGATCGAACCTCGTCTGGCGAACTGGGGTCCCGAGCATGACGACTCGGATGAGGCCGGTTTTGCCTTCCGCTTCTCCCAAGATGGCGTTACTCGTGTCGTCAGGGCAAGGGCCTGGAGGAGCCTGCCGCTCTCTTACGACTTCGGCAGATGGTCACCGCTATCGGGATTCCAGTCCGAGGGGAGCACGACCGGTTCACCCACCGCAGGTGTGGGTGGAAGGGTCCGGATCGTTCTTCCCGAGGAGTTCGAATTCGTGAACGGCGACATCCTCACGGACACCTTCGTCCTGACCTACGACGGCATCGAGAACGGAACACCCCACTGGGTCGATCGTGCTCCCGGAGGGACCGAGCCTGCGGACCCGCTCTTCGGAGCGGACTTCGTGGTCGGCTCCTGTGGGATCGAGGTGATCGATCCCGTGACGAGCGCGGTCACACTGGCCGTACCGTCGACGCGGCGGGGTTCCGGAAAGGTCGAGGTCGTTGGGTCGGTCCGGCCCGCACGGGCCGGAGTCGATCTCGAGTTGACCGTTTCATCGGCAGGTGGAAGCAGAACCCTTTCGGTCCAGAGTGGGGCCGACGGCACCTTCGGGAACTCCCTGGGGATCACCGAGACGACGACAGTGAGGGCCAGAGCCCTCGACAGCGGTGTCCAGTCGGCGGCGTTCAGGGTGCTCATGAGGTCCGTCGTGACCCTCAGGGTCAGGAACCTTGCCGGAGGTAGGGCAGTCGTATCTGGAAGCACGTCGCCCGGCCTTCCCGGACGGATCCTCCTGCTCCGACCGTACGAAATCAGGCCGACCGCCCGGACGGTGGCGCGGAACGGAAAGTTCTCGCTGCGTCTCGGTCGCTCGGTCAGGGGCTCGTTCAGAGCCCTCTACATCCCGTTCAAGGGGCGTGCAGAGCGCGCCCTCTCAAACAGAGGAGCAATCAAGTGAGCAAGTGGAAAAAGACAGTCATGGGACTGGCCGGGACCGTCATGGTCGCGGTCGGATTCGCCATTCCGTCGATTGCCGTGGGTCATCCCTCGGTGTATCAGTCGACTGCGAACACGGCATCGGGCACACCCCCGACGCTGTCGGCAGGTGCGACCCGTTATGTCATCGGCCAGCACGGCTTCACCAGAGTGCTGGAGGAGTCGAACGGTGCCACCACCAACGGAGTCCTCAACTTCATGAAGATTCCGGGGGCCTGGCGGAACGCACCGGGCAGGACTAAGGCCGAGTGGTTCGCCCAGGCAGCGACCGGCCTGCAGGTCCATGCGACCTGTCAGGGCGTCGCCCAGCTCGACGAGGATGCGATCCTCGCCTGGCAGGGTGCCGACCCGTTCTATCCCTACATTCCGTGGCAGAAGACCGCGTCGGGGCTGGATGACCTCGCCAACCCCGACCCGGCCGAGAAGGGCGGGCTCGACGACTGGCTTTCGGTCATCCAGACCGAGACCGGTGTCGATCTGGCGGCCGCACCCGATGTCGCGGCTGCCTGCACCAACCTCGGAGGCACCTATGTGGCCGCCGACAATACCCGCACCCAGGGCAGCTCCTTTGCGTCGGGCGATATCGCCAACGCAGTCGAGCCGCTCCAGATCCTGATCGGTGATCTCGAACTCGAGGTGACCGGACTCGACGGTCAGGTCACCGCCCTCGAAGCGGACCTCGCAGAAGCAGAGCAGGCCCTGGCCGAGATGGTCGACAGACCGATGGTCGCGATGCTGTCCACATCGGCCTTCCCTCTTGGGGTCGGTTCCGTGATGGTCAGCGGCGCGTTCGACTCCCAGGTCTCGGTCGCGGTCGAGGTCTCCGAGCAGGTCCGCAAGAGGCTGAAGCTCGCCTCGAGGACCATCGGCCAGGCAACGGCCAGTACCGGTGCGACCGGGGCCGCGATGTTGGTGCCGAAGGCCGTCAACCAGAGTGTGAGCGCGAAGCTCCGGGGCAAGAGGACCCCGGTGACCGTTCGGGCAACGCTCGGTGACGGCACCTGGCAGAAGGGAGCCACGGTCACCGGCTGAGCCGGAGTTCACGGTCGGCAGCCGCCCCGGACACTCAGGTCGGGGGCGGCCGTCCGTCCGGAATGCACATGTGTTCCGCAGACGGGAAGGAGAAACAGGAGATGAACGAGATTCACGTGATCAAGAGG
>JBJTBI010000177.1:0-5172 GCA_046091265.1 bacterium | reverse complement strand
GTGCTCGAGGCGCGGTCGTCCATCCGGAGGATCGTCATCGAACTCGACCCCGATCACGTCGAATCTGAACTCCGCTATCCCGGCTGGCGTGCAGCCGCGCGCCAGCCACTCGGCAGCGAGTCTCCTGATCTTCGATCGCTTCCTGCCGTCGACGGCCAGGACGGCATGCTCAGGGGCGCTTCCGCGCTCATCCACGCGGGTTCGAAGCGTCTTCACCTCGACGAAGACCAGGGTGTCACCGTCGCGGGCGATCAGGTCCAGCTCTCCCCGCGAGAGATTCACGTTGCGTGCAATCACCTCCCAGCCTTTGTGCACGAGCGAGCGTGCTGCGAGGTCCTCTCCCAGCCTCCCGAGCTCGATCCTGTCGCGGGTCACAGCGGGATGATCCGCGATCCGCATTCACGTGGGAGACGGCATGCGTTCCAGATCATTCACCGATTCGAATCGTTTTCCGTGCGTTCGGTGGTTTCGTCGCTCCTAGGGTGCCGGTCCAATGCTGGCCATGTCGCGGACACTCGCTCTGGTGGGAATCGAGGCTGAACCCGTTCACGTCGAGGTAGACCTGAACCGCGGGCTTCCGGCCTTCACCGTCGTCGGGCTGCCAGACACCTCGGTCAGGGAGTCGAGGGAACGGGTGAGGTCGGCGCTCAGCAACTGCGGCTTCGAATTCCCACTCAGGCGGATCACCGCAAACCTGGCACCGGGAGATCTCAAGAAGGCCGGACCGGGTTTCGATCTGGCGATCGCCGCAGGGCTGCTGGCTGCCAGTGGACAGATCGCCCCAAACCTGCTCGAGCGCGTTGCGTTTGCCGGGGAGCTCGCACTCGACGGGAGTATTCGTCCGGTACCGGGGGTGCTGGCGATGGCCGTGAGGGTCATGGAGTGGGGCCTACACGGTCTGGTGGTCGCGCGAGAGGACGCTGCGGTCGCCGCGCTGGTCGAGGGACTCGAGGTCATTCCGCTCGATTCGATCAGACAGCTCGCGCCCTTGAGCTCGGGAGGATGGTCCCCGGACCCCGTCGTCGCCCCCGAAGCAGCGGTCGCAGGTGGCGAGCCGGCGGTCTCACCCGATCTGGCGGACCTCAAGGGTCAACCCTTCCTCCGGCAGGCACTGGAGGTGGTCGCCTCGGGAGGTCACAGCCTGCTGCTCACCGGTCCCCCCGGCGCGGGCAAGACCCTTGCTGCACGGCGATTGCCCTCGATCCTCCCGGCGCTAGAGCCATCCGAGGCTCTCGAGGTGGTGCGGATTGCAGGGGCGTGCGGTGATCGCTTCACCCTGCCAGCCCGCCGGCCGTTCCGGGCCCCGCACCACAGCGTCTCTCCATCTGCGCTGCTCGGAGGTGGAGCTGGGCCTCGACCGGGCGAGATCACGCGTGCTCACAATGGGGTGCTCTTCCTCGACGAGTTGGGTGAGTTCCGCCGGGACTCGCTCGAGGCTCTTCGGCAGCCGCTCGAGGATGGATACGTCAGTGTCACCAGATCCAATCGCACACTGGAGTTTCCGAGCAGGTTCCTCCTGGTCGCCGCCTCCAACCCCTGTCCCTGTGGCCGCGGGGAGGATTCCGGTGAGTGTCGTTGCCATCCGGTCGCAGTGGCGAAATATCGGTCGAAACTCAGCGGTGCGCTGTCCGACCGGATCGACGTAGCGGCGATCGTCGAGACCCCTTCGGCTGAGAGCATGAGGTCGGAGGCAGGTGAGAGTTCCGCCGCGGTTCGCAGACGGGTCGAGATCGCGGTCGCCAGACAACGCGAGAGACAGGGAGGGATGCTCAACTCCAGACTCAGCCCCGATCAGCTCAGAGCCCATACCTGCTTCACCGCTGGAGCCGAGAAGATGTTGGCAGAAGGTCATCGCCGACTCTCGTTGAGCGGCCGGGGATGGGAGCGCGTGGTCAAGCTGTCGCTGACCATCGCGGACCTCCGGGAGCAGGGAGAGATCGATGAGGAGTCGATCGCCCAGGCGCTCGTGTACCGGAGAGCCGGTGCGGATTGAGCCCCGACCCCGATGCGTGCGAACGGTGCCTCTCGTCGATTCGAGATCCGATGGGCGCGCGGTCGCCGACAGCAGTCGAGATCGCTTCCTCGACCTGCTGGTCGGTCTGCCGACACTCAGGGGACTTTCCGCCGAAGCTGCTCGACCTCACCGACCCACCGCCAGCGCTCTTCGGACTCGGCGACCGCCGTCTCCTGCAAGACCTCTGCGAGTCGCATCCCATCATCACGATCGTCGGTGCGCGCAGGGCTTCGAGGGCGGGGTTGGCGACCGCGGAGTCACTGTCGAGAGACCTCACGATCTCCGGGGCGCTCGTCGTCAGCGGGATGGCTCTCGGGGTCGATGCAGCAGTCCATCAGGGGGCACTCGACTCTGGGAAGCCCACGATCGCAGTGCTCGGCAGTGGCGCCGACGTCTGTTACCCACGCAAGCTCGAATCTCTGTACCGCGAGATCATCCGGACCGGTCTGGTCCTGTCGGAGCTGCCACCAGGTAGCCAACCCAGGAAGTGGACCTTCCCCGCCCGAAATCGCTTGATGGCGGCCCTGGGAGACATGACCGTGATCGTCGAGGCCCGGATCTCGTCCGGCTCCCTGATCACAGCGACCATGGCTGCTGATCTCGGACGCGAGATCGGAGCGGTTCCGGCAGGGGTTGCTCATGCAAGCGGACAGGGCGTCAACTCACTCCTTCGGGATGGAGCCCACGTGGTGCGCCACGCAGATGACGTGCTGGACACGCTGATCGGGCCCGGGATGCGGGAAAGACTGGGCGAGAGGACCGGTCCGGATCTGCCAGCCGAGGCCCTGCAGGTGCTGGAGTGGATCGAGCGGGAGGCGGGAACCACTGATCAGATCGCCCTCGCGGCCGGCCAGGATCCGGCGACTGCGGCCGCGGTGCTCGCGCGACTCGAGATCTCCGGCTACCTGATCCGAGATGCGGAGGGCCGATTCGTCAGGACGTCGCTCGCTGTGCCAGCGCAGGCTCTCTAGCCTGTCGCGCATGCACGACAGGCGGACACCGGTCGCATTGACCATCGCCGGATCAGATTCGGGAGGTGGCGCTGGTATCCAGGCCGACCTGAAGGCGTTCGCACGTTGCGGAGTCCACGGGGCAACGGCCATAGTGGCGCTCACCGCGCAGAACACCGTCGGCGTCTCCGAGGTAATGCAGGTTCCTGCGGCGATGATCGCTTCCCAGGTCGACTCGGTCGTATCCGATATCGGTGTGGACGCGATCAAGATCGGGATGCTCGGAAGTGCTGAGACTGCGCAGGCAGTGGCAGGGGCGCTAGAGCGGCTCGAGGGTGTGCCCGTAGTCGTGGACCCGGTGATGATCTCCGAGAGCGGCTCGCGTCTGCTCGATCCTGCAGCACTTCAGGTCCTGGTGGAACGGATCATCCCCGGAGCAACCGCGATCACACCGAACCTCCCCGAGGCCGCGAGGCTCTTGGGGCGAGAGGGAGATGCGTCGGAGGCCGATCAGGAGGAGATGGCGCGAGCCCTGTTCGACCTCGGGCCAGATGCTGTGATCGTCACCGGCGGTCACACGGCCGCGGGCGACGATCTCCTCTTCGACGGGTCGGTGGTGACCCGGCTGTCTGGCCCACGCCATCCGGACGGCGCTGCGCACGGCTCGGGTTGTACCCATGCCTCGGCACTGGCAGCTGGGCTGGCCCTCGGTCTGAGCATCGATCAAGCCGCGCGGCTTGCCCGGACGGTGGCCACCGAGGCAGTCGGTCAGGGGCTGGCCTCTCTGGGGGAAGGTGCTGGACCAGTCTCTGCGCACGACTTGGCAGCGGCGCGAGAATGGGCGCGCTCGGCTGCAGGCGTCGCTGCCCGGACCTCGGCATAATCGGTCCTCGATGAGCAATCGCCGAGAGCGCAGCAGCGTGGTGTTCGATGGCCCCGAGAGGGCCTTCGCCCGCGCGTACCTGAAGGGGAACGGCTTCGGCGACGCGGAGCTGCGCCGTCCGACGGTCGGCATCGCGAATACCTGGATCGAAGCCATGCCCTGCAACTACCACCTTCGTGGGCTGGCCGAGCACGTCAAGGAGGGCGTTCGAGAGGCAGGCGGGACTCCCATGGAGTTCAACTCGATCGCGATCTCCGACGGGATCACGATGGGAACCGAAGGCATGAAGACTTCGTTGATCAGCCGCGAGGTGATTGCGGACTCGATCGAACTCACGGTGCGCGGATATCAGTTCGACGCCGTGATCGCGCTCTCCGGTTGTGACAAGACGATTCCGGGATGCGTGATGGCGCTTGCCCGACTCGACATTCCCTCCCTGATGCTCTACGGAGGGTCGATCCTCCCCGGAAAGTGGCGTGGCGAAGAAGTGACCATTCAGGACGTCTTCGAGGCGATAGGTGCCCATTCGGCCGGCAACATGAGCATCGAGGATCTCACCGAGCTCGAGGGCTGCGCGAGTCCGGGCCCCGGAGCCTGCGGCGGTCCGTTCACTGCGAACACCATGGCCTGCGCGTTCGAGGTCATGGGCATCACTCCGATGGGCTCGGGGATGGTTCCTGCCGTCGACGGCGCAAAGGGTCAGGTTGCGCGCGAGGCCGGACGCCTCGTGATGGACGTGCTCGAGAGGGACATCCGCCCCAGCCAGGTCATCACCAGGGAGTCGATCGAGAACGCGATCGCGACGATTGCGATGTCAGGTGGATCCACGAACGGGGTCCTGCACCTGCTGGCGCTTGCGAAGGAGTCGGGCATCGATCTCGATATCGAGGACTTCGATCGGATCTCCGAGCGGACGCCACTGTTGGGGGACCTGAAGCCAGGCGGGAAGTACGTTGCCAAGGACCTCTACGAGGCCGGCGGTATCGAGCTGCTGGCGCATCGTCAGGACGAAGCGGGTCTGTTGCACCGCGAGTCGATCACCGTGACCGGGAAGACGATCGGCGAGTGCGCCGAGTCCGCCAAGGAGACGCCCGGGCAGGAGGTCGTTCTGCCAGTCTCCGATCCGCTGAAGCCCAACGGGGGTCTCGCGATCCTTCGCGGCAACCTCGCGCCGGAGGGATGCGTGGTGAAACTCGCCGGTCATGAGCGGTCGGGCCAGACGGGCCCAGCGCGGGTATTCGAGTCAGAGGAAGCAGCCTTCGCTGCGGTCAAGGAGAGCGGGATCAAGGCCGGCGACATCGTCGTGATCCGGAACGAAGGACCCT
>JBJTBI010000176.1:0-4268 GCA_046091265.1 bacterium | reverse complement strand
GACTTCGTCGGTTCCGTGCCGGGGGCGAAGGTCACAGCCGCCGCGCTCGACCTGAAGCCGTTGGCCGACAACGGCGGGCCGACCAAGACCCGCGCCATCCCCAAGATCTCGGCGGCAGCGAATACCGGCGATTCCGGATGTCCGACGGTCGATCAGCGCAACTGGACCCGCGTCGGCAGCTGCGACTCCGGCGCGGTCGGGATCGGCGCTCTGGCTCCTCAGCCCACGGTCGCCAAGCAGGGCAAGGCGGGGGCCAAGTCCCTGAAGGTCCGCGTCAATTGCCTCGGTGGAGAGGCCTGCACATTCGGGGTGACCGGCAAACTCAAGGGCGGCAAGGGCAGGCTGAAGATGAGGGTGATCGAGGTTCCCGAGGGCGAGACCCAGGGCATCCTCGTGACGATGAAGTACACGAAGAAGCTCGCCAGGGAACTCGCCGAGAAGGGTGGCAAGCAGATCATCCGGGTCACGGCAACGCGGCTGTATGGAGCAAGCCGCTCGGTAGATGTGCCCTACCAGGGGCCCGAGCCCAAGCCGGTCACCGGCTGATCCTGGATTTTCAATCGCGGCCATCGAAGCGACCGGCCTCAGCGCCGGGCGCTTCGATGCTTCGGCGCTCAGCTATCGGTCGATAGCTGTCGCGCCACCCAGTCGAGGCTCTCTGCCTGAAGCGCCGGATCGTGCTGGATGGATCGATGGTCTCCGCCGGGGACTTCGATCAGTCGCTTCGGCTCCTCGGCGGCCTCGTAGAGCGCACGGCTGTGGGCGATCGGCACCTGCTCGTCTCCCTCGGCGTGTAGCAGCAGCAGAGGTCTGCCGGCCAGGTCGGATATCTCTTCGATCAAGGTGTGCCGCTCGATCCACCGTTCGATCGACGGCAGATCGGCCACCCTGATCTCGAAGGCGCCAGCCTTCAGCCCCATCAGCAGACCCTGCTCCGGCGCCGGGCAAACCGCTATCGCTCCGGCTACCTCCATGGAGGAGCAGGCGCCGTAGAGCGCGAGTGCGCCCCCCATGCTCGAGCCACGTACGATCACGCGGGCGGGGTCTACATCGGGACGGCCTCGCAGGAGTTCGACCATCCTGACCACATCTGGAACGGCCTTGTCGTCGAGGCCTGGCTCTGTCTGGCCGTGTCCCCGTGCATCGAAGGCCAGCGCCACCCAGCCCTTCGAGGCCGCCATCACGGCGAAGTCGGCGTGGTTCTCCTTGCAGGAGCCGGCTCCGTGGCAGACGACCACTCCCGGCCGCGCTCCGGTGAACTGCGCTGGATCAGGAGTCCAAAGATGCCAGGCGATTCCATCGGTTGTGCCAACCTCGTTCGGGGGGGACGGTTCTGACATGCGGGGATTCTCTCCGAAAACGCAGGGGTTCGTGTCACCCGCCACGCCTGATGCCGTCACAATGCGCTTCATGTCCGTAAGAGCGAAGAAGGCGAAGAGTCCCCAGACACCGGTGGATCCGGTGGCGGCATCGCCTGCCTGGCCAGCGGATTCGCGGATCAATGAACAGGGACGGCTCGAGATCGGCGGCTGCGATCTGGTCGAGCTCGCTTCGGAGCTGGGTACCCCCGCCTATGTCTACGCCGAGCAGGACATGCGTGATCGTGCCCGCGAGTACCTGGATGCATTCCAGCGGCACGGTGGAGAGACCGAGATCCTCTTTGCCAGCAAGTCCTTTCCCTGTTCGGCGTCGTGCCGACTCTTCCGCGAGGAAGGCCTCTCGGTAGACGTCGCCTCCGGAGGGGAACTCACGATGGCCCTCGAAGCAGGCTTCGATCCATCCCGCATCCACATGCACGGCAACAACAAGTCAGCCGACGAGGTGCGCCTCGCAATCGAGGCGGGAGTCGGCTACATCGTCTGTGATTCCGCCGACGAGATCCGGTTGATCGACGGTCTCGCGGAGCGCACCCAGGACGTGTTGATCAGGATTACTCCGGGGATCGATCCGGATACCCACCAGTACATCGCCACCGGCGGCTCGGGCTCCAAGTTCGGATTCGACCTCGCAACCGGCGAGGCCGCGAGAGCGTTCGAGTTGCTCGACGACTGCGCGAACCTGAACCTGGTCGGACTCCACGCACATATCGGATCGCAGTTGTTCGACCTCGACTCCTTCGAGAGCGCAATCGCAGCACTCGGTGAGTTCAGCCGCGAGCACTCGCTCCAGCCGGAGATAGTCAACGTCGGTGGCGGTCTGGCGATCGCCTACCTCGACGACCAGAGCCCGCCTTCGGTCGATGAGTACGCGGAGCTGAAGTGCGGCGCCGTGAGGAAGGCCTTCGGTGACGCACCGCGGATCGCGGTCGAGCCGGGCAGGTCGCTGGTCGGCACAGCCGGCGTGACCATCTACCGCGTCGGCACTTCCAAGCAGGCCGGCGACAGGCGCATCGTCGCGGTCGATGGCGGGATGTCCGACAATCTGCGACCGATGCTCTACGACGCCCGCTACCAGGCGGTGCTGGCTGACCGTCCAGACGCAGTGGCCCGCGAGTAGGTGATGGTGGTAGGCAAGCACTGCGAGTCAGGAGATGTCCTGATCGAGGCGGCACCTTTGCCTGGGGTGGTACCGGGCGACCTCCTGGTGGTCGCTGCAACCGGTGCCTACGGTCACGCGATGGCCAACAACTACAACGGCGTCCCTCGTCCACCGGTGATCTTCTGCTCCGGGGGTGAGGCCCGAGTCGTGGTCCGCCGAGAGACCTGGCAGGACCTGAGTGGAAGGGACGTCTGATCATGGGTGAGAAGGTGAAGATCGGTCTGCTCGGACGCGGCACCGTGGGCTCGGCATTCGAGGAGTTGCTGGGCGAGCGAGCGGATGCCATTGAGGCTTCGACCGGCAGGACCCCGGGGATCTCGGGAGTCTTGAGCACCAGCAGCGGTGACTTCGACCAGATCCTCGCTGACAGTGATGTGATCGTCGAGTTGATCGGCGGAATCGAGCCCGCACGCGAGTACGTACTCGCCGCGCTTTCGCAGGGCAAGGACGTGATCACCGCCAACAAGCAACTCGTGGCGCAACACGGCGAGGAGTTGTTCGCGGCGGCTCGCGAGCACGGAGCGCAATTGCGGTTCGAGGCAGCGGTCGCCGGAGCGATCCCGATCGTGCGCGTGATCTCCGAGAGCGTGGGGGAGATAGAGATCGATCGCGTCTATGGAATCGTCAACGGCACCACCAACTTCATCCTGACCGAGATGGCCCGCACCGGTGCCAGCTACGACGACGCCCTCGCCGACGCCAAGGAACTCGGCTACGCGGAGTCCGATCCGACCGATGATGTGACGGGAGCTGACGCGGCCGCGAAGATGGCGATCCTCGCCCGGCTGGCCTTCGGAGTGTCGGTGGATCTCGCCGACGTCGCATGCGAGGGGATCGAGGAGATCCGCCCGGATGACCTCGCCTACGCCAAGGAGCTCGGGCTCTCGTTGAAGCTCCTCGGGATCGCCGAGCGCTCCGGTGACGGCGTGTCGGTGAGCGTGTTCCCCTGCTTCCTCTACCCGGGCCATCCTCTGGCGCCGGTCGAGGGCGCGTTCAACGCAGTGACTCTCTTTGCGCCGCAGATCAACGAGATCACCCTCTCCGGACCGGGCGCCGGTGGCCCGGAGACCGCATCGGCGGTTCTGGGCGATCTGGTGTCGGTCCTCTCCGGTGGATCGCCGGTGCCGCCAGAGGCATCACCGGCGAAGATGGCCACCGACCGCTCGTCGGCCTTCTACCTGCACCTCGAGGTGGCTGACCAGCCCGGAGTACTCGCAAGCGTCGCCGAGGTGCTCGGCCGCCACGGCATCTCGGTCAGGAGCGTGGTCCAGCGCGGACTCGGGGAGGATGCACGGCTGGTGATGGTCATGCTCGAGGTCCCCGAGAAGGATTTCGCCGCTGCGGTTGACGAGCTCGGGAAGCTCGACTTCCTGCGCTCGGCTCCCCGTTCGATCCGCGTGATCGAGGAGGAGGCACGGCCGTGACCGTCCCTCTGATCGAGCGCTACCGAGATCGTCTGCAGGTCCCTTCCGATGCGGAGGTCGTGACCCTTTACGAGGGGACGACCCCGCTGATCGAAGCACCAAGGCTTTCCGAGAAGATCGAGGCCCGGATACTGCTCAAGTTCGAGGGTCTCAACCCCACCGGATCCTTCAAGGACCGTGGCATGACCATGGCCGTGACTATGGCCAAGGCCGAGGGTGCCGAGGCAGTGATCTGCGCCTCGACCGGCAACACCGCCGCCAGCGCCAGTGCTTACGCCGCGCGCGCCGGCCTGCAGGGAGTGGTGA
>JBJTBI010000175.1:0-20767 GCA_046091265.1 bacterium | reverse complement strand
ACCTACCTGGAGGCCGATCTCCTGGCTCGCGCGGTGGGCGCTCAGACGAGGTCATCCGCGACCACTCTCTCTCGATGCCAGCCAGCCTTCGAGCAGGTGGGCAGCGGCCAGCGAATCACGATCCGAGGTGGCACCCTCCCGTCCGCTCCGATCGGCCATCGCGGTGGTCAGACGCTCGTCGTATACCTCGACGGGAACATCGAGGCGACGCTCGAGATCCCCTGAAAATGCGCGTGCGATGGCAGCTTGCTCACCTTCCTCGCCGGAGAGATTCCTCGGTAGCCCGACGACCACCAACTCCACCTCATACTCCTCCACGAGTCCCTCGACCGTGGAGACCTCAGGCGAGATAGCTGCCAGGGGGGTTACCAGCACCCCGGTAGGGTCACTGATCGCGCAGCCACACCTGACGGTGCCGTGGTCCAAGGCTAGAACTCGCACCCCTTGAGTCTTCCACCTCCCGTCGGGCGTCGCCTGCAGATGCCAAACGGTCACGAGAGCTTCTGCTCGATGGCCGAGCGGGCTGCAGCCAGAGCCTTCGGCACTCCTTCGGGTGACTTTCCGCCAGCCTGCGCGGCGTTCTCACGCCCGCCACCGCCACCACCGATGAAGCCAGCGCAATCTCCGATCAGGTCCTTCGCTGAAAGACCGGCCGAGATCGCCGCTTCGCCGAAGACTGCCGCAAGTGAGGCCTTCTCGCCGTCGGCTCCACCAAGTACCACCGCGGCGTCCCCCGCCTTCTGACGAATACGATCAGCCAGATCGAGCAGCTCCTTCGGGTTGCCGTTCGCCTCTGCGATCACGACCGGGGTTCCGCCGATTTGCTCGGCAGCCGCTGCCAACGAATCGGCGATCTCGCTTGCACGCTCGGAGTTCGCGCTCTCGGCCTGCTTCTCTAACTCAGCGAGGCGGTCGGCCGCCCTCTTTGCGGAGCCGACGAGGTCGTTTCCGATACCGCCGAGGAGATCCCTCGCACGGTCGATCTCCTCGCTCCTCTCCCGGTACCAGTCGACCGCAGCAGGCCCGGTCAACGCTTCGATCCTCCTCACATTCGCTGCGGATGAAGACTCAGAGGAGATCTTGAAGACCCCGATCTCCGCGGTGTTCGCTACGTGGGTCCCCCCGCAAAGCTCCCGGGAGACGTCCTCGACTTCGACCACGCGGACCCAGTCTCCGTACTTCTCACCGAACAGCGCCATCGCGCCGAGCTCCTCGGCAGCGGAGCGAGACATCTGGAGGGCGCGAACCGGGAGGCTCTCGCTGATCCAACCCGTGACCCTCTCTTCGACCGCGACCACATCCTCATCGCTGAGCGCCTGTGAGTGGGTGAAGTCGAAGCGCAGCTTGTCTGGTCGCACCGACGACCCTGCTTGACGTACGTGATCACCGAGTCGTTCCCGGAGTGCCGCGTGCAGGAGATGTGTCGCCGTGTGATTGCGCATCGTCGCGTGACGGGTTGGTCTCGCCACCTCTACCTCTACCCGCGCCCCCGATGCGAGGTCACTGCCCGAACTCACCTCGACGCTCAGGGCCTGGTCGTCGCCCAGGCGGTAGACGTCCTGGACTACCGCCTCTCCCCCGTCCCACCTCACGACGCCCGAGTCGGCCACCTGACCGCCTCCCTCGGCGTAGAAGGGACTCTGTTCGAGCTTTATGAGGAACCGGTCGTCCTCGGCCTCGGCTGCGGTGATGCTCGTCTCGCCCTTGAGGCGTTCGTATCCGACGAACTCCGTTGGGGCGACAGCGCGAGCAAAGTCCTGGACTCGACCGTGATGGTCCTCCGATCCGTGAGCCGTGGCTGTACCCATCCTCGCCCGGGCCCGCTGCTCGTCCATCAACTCCTCGAATCCCTGATCATCCACCGACAAGCCGTCATCGGCGAGCAGCTCCTTGGTCAAGTCATAGGGAAACCCGTAGGTGTCGTGGAGCAGAAAGGCGTCGGAAGCGTCTACCCACGAGGTGTTGGACTCCTTTGCCCGCTGGGCCATCTCCGCGAGGATCTGGCTGCCGCGATCGAGGGTTCGGCCGAAAGCTTCCTCCTCATCCGTCGCCCACCTCGATATCTGATCGAGCTCGGCACCGATCTCGGGATATGCGGGGGCGAGTATCTCCACCGAGCGCTCGGTGAACTGTGCGAGGAACGGCGTTTCGTGTCCGATCGAGCGTCCCTGCTGGATGGCGCGACGCATGATTCGCCGGCGGACGTAGCCCCGGTCCTCGTTCGATGGGACGACGCCGTCCGCGATCAGAGCTGCCGTTCCCCGCGAATGGTCGGCGAGGATGCGCATGGCCCGGGTCACCTCGAAGCTTTCGTCACGGCGCCTGCCGGAGAGATCCTCGGCCAATTCGACGAGTGGAGCCAAGGCATCGGTCTCGAAGACCGACGGGACACCCTGGAGGATCGCTGCCATCCGCTCGAGTCCCATCCCGGTGTCGATATTCCGCATCGGCAGCGGTGTGACCTTGCCGTCCTCACCCAAGTCGTAACTCATGAACACGTGAGTCCAGTACTCGACGAAGCGATCGTTGTCGCCACCGGGGCGATCATCCTCGGTGCCGAACTCGGGGCCACGGTCGAGGTACATCTCCGAGCAGGGACCACACGGGCCGGTCGGTCCTGCCTGCCAGAAGTTCTCGGATCTCGGCATCAGGACGAACCGCTCGTCCGTGACCCCGACCTTCGTCCATACCTCTATCGCCTCCTCGTCAGGACCGAGACCCAATTCGTCGTCTCCCTCGAAGACGGTCACCCAGATCAGATCGGGGTCCAGCCCGAACCCATCGACCGACAGGTCCCATCCCCAAGGGATCGTCTCCTCCTTGAAGTAATCGCCGAAACTCCAGTTCCCGAGCATCTCGAAGAAGGTGCAGTGGCGAGCGGTGTTACCCACCTCTTCTATGTCGGTCGTGCGGAAGCACCGCTGCACCGAACAGATGCGGCTGCTCGGAGGCTCCTCGCGCCCGAGGAAGTACGGCTTGAACGGCTGCATCCCTGCGGTGGTGAGGAGTACCGAAGGATCGTAGGAGGAGGGGATCAGGGACGCGGAGGGCACGAGGAGATGCTCCCGCTCACGGTAATACGAGAGATAGGTCTCCCGGATCTCTACCGAACTCATCGCCATGCGGACAGTCTAGGTTCGGGCCAACCGGGCAGTCGCTACGAGGCCACGAACTCCGCGCCGTCCGGCTCCTGAGTGACGGCCGTCTCCTCGATCGTTCCCTGTCCCACCACGCTGCCCTCCGAGTAGAGGGTTGCCGACTGGCCGGGCGCCACTCCCACAGCAGGACCACCCAGAGACAGACGGAGCACTCCAGGCTCTGAATGAGCCACGGCGACGCACGGGATCGGATCCTGGTGACTCCGCAAGCGGACGGAGTCGACCGATGCGAGCTCACGGTACACGCGGTAATCGGACAGCACCATCTCGGTTCGCTCCAGCGATGCCCTCGGTCCGATCACGACCCGGTTGGATGTGGCCTCGACCCCGAGGACGTACATCGGGGTGCCGCCGCCGAGTCCGAGGCCGCGGCGCTGGCCCACCGTGTAGCGGTGGTAGCCACGGTGGGTTCCGACCACCTCACCGTCGACGGTCACTATCTCTCCCGGCTCGTCTTCCAATCCGGCGTGTCGCCGCAGGAACTCGAGCTTTCCCTCACCCGCGAGGAAACAGAGGTCTTGGCTCTCGGGCTGTGCTGCAACGGGTAACCCGGCTTCCGTGGCGATCTCCCTCACCCGGGACTTCTCCAGATCTGCCAGCGGGAGTTCGAGGCGCTCTACGGAGTCCGGGTCCAACGCGGCGAGCATGTGGGTCTGATCCTTCTCGCGATCGGTAGGTCGGGCCAGGAGTCTGCCCTCACCGTCATCGACGATCCGGGCGTAGTGACCTGTCACGAGACGATCGGCACCCAGGCGGTCGGCCAACTCGATCATGGCGTCGATCCGCACCTCTCCATTGCACCGCACGCAGGGATTGGGGGTGCGACCGGATGCATAACCCTCGTTGAAGCTCGCCACCACAGTCGACGCGAACTCCTCACGCAGGTCGAGCGTGAAGTGCGGCATCCTCAATCGATGAGCGAGTCGACGCGCCCTAAGGACGGCCTCGGGCGAGCAGCAACTCCTCTCGCCGTCGTTGAGAGGATCCTGCCAGAGCTTCAAGGTGACTGCCAGCATCTCGGCGCCACCGCGCGAGGCGAGAAGCGCCGCAACACCCGAGTCCACGCCCCCGCTCAGTGCGACCAGCAGGCGATCCTGACCGGCGACCGGGGGAACCAGCCGCCTGCCAGAGCTCGCAGCAAGGGATAGCGCCCGGGCAAGTGCGGCGACTGCGAGCTCGGCAGCGTGTTGTTGGCTCGTGGCAAGGCCTCCCAGCAACTCAGCGACGTCTTCTTCGCCTATCCGCGCAACATCGAGCAGATCCGCTCCATCGACGGCTTCAGCAAGGGCAGCCAAGGCTGCGCGCGCGACTGCACAGCCCTCGGCCGCAGAGGTCACTTGGATCACCTCTCCCCGCTCCACCACAATCGAGATCCGCAGGAGATCTCCGCAGGGGGCTCCGCCCGCAACGCCCGAGAAGGAATCGGGAGGAGGATCACCCTCGCGGCTGGTGTCTGCCAGATAGTGCTCTACCTGCAACCGGTTCACCTCACGGAGGATATTGACCCTGCGGAAGGTCCTCAGCCGGAATCCATGCGTAGCGGGAGTAGACGAATCACTCTTCCTGAGGACTCGGCCGAGATCAACCTGAGGGCCTGCCTGCCACTCACCGCGACCGTGGCTTTCCAGCCGTCCCCGGGAGAGTCGGGCTTCGCCAGCCGCACCAGAGGCACACCGCGCGCGACCACTGCGGTGCGTCCCCTGCCGAGGCCCGGCTGACCGGAGACCACCACGTCGACCGAGATTCCGCCACCCTCCCCGGCTGCGAGGGTCAACGCCCCGGCACCCACGACGCTGACCTCGACCGGCCTTCGACCGGAGTTCGCGGTCGCAGACCCATCGACCTCACCAGGCTGCTCGAGGAAGGCGTCTTGGAGGTAGGTGCCGGAGGGGATATCGATGGCAGCCCTGGCTCCGATCGCTTCGCCAGGATCATGCAGGGTTCCCGGTGGGATGAACACCACCGGTATCCGCCTCACCGCGATCTCCCGATAGAGAGTCTCGGCCGTGAGGAGCTGACCCTGCTCGATCCCGTCGATGACGACGACTGATCCCCGCATGGGTCCGTAACCGGCCGTCACCTTCTGTTGCAGCCGCAATGCAATGACGACCGTGAACAGGATGCACACCCCGGCCGCGCCGAGCAGCAGCAGACCACGGCGACGCCTGTTCACCCCGACCCGACCCGCGGCTCCGATAGTGGGAGTTCCACCACCGCCTCGTACCCCTCAGAGCGGTGGCGTGACTCGAATCGACCGCCGTGCTCCGCAACGAGATCCCGAACTATTCGCAGTCCATGACCTCCTCCCGGTCGCGGTGGCCGGGCATGCGAGCCTCGATCCGGACCGGGATGAGCGTTCCCCACGGAAACCCTCAACGAGTGTCGAGTACCGCTTGCGCTTATCCAGACCGGCGGCCTTCCGTGGACGAGAGCGTTCTCGATCAAGTTGTCGAAGACGCTACGCAGGCGATCGGGATCTCCGACGACTAGATTGCTGGTCGCCCCCCAGCGGAGAAGAGGCTGCTCGACCGTGGGGCCGTGCCGCCTCAGCTCGAGACATCCCTCCACGATCTGGCGCAGATCGACCGGCAACCGTCGAATAGGCGGTCTGCGGCTGTTCGCAGCCGCATCGAGCAGATCGAGGGCAGCCAACGATCTCTCGAGTGCGGCTTCCACCGGCGACCCTGCACCTGCATCCGGAGCGGCGAGGAAGGCCTGCTGAAGCGGGCGCCTCAACTCGTGGAGTCCCCGATTCACCTGCCGCTTGAGTCTCCGGAGACCGTAGCCCCAGCCGAGCGCCAGACCTGCGGCCAGGATGGAGACGGAGACGGCCGCGGTCAGGGCCATTCAGCCACCGATCAGGCGGTAGCCCACGCCCC
Organism: bacterium; assembly: GCA_046091265.1. GTDB lineage: Bacteria > Actinomycetota > Thermoleophilia > Solirubrobacterales > 70-9 > CAIUSP01. The sequence continues at coordinate 14,730 of JBJTBI010000175.1, read as the reverse complement.
AGCAATTGAACACGTAGCGGGCACCATCGGGGTCGAGTTTCCGCCGGAGCCGGGAGGCATGAGAGTCGAGCGTGCGGGTTCGGCCCATCGATTGAAAGCCCCAGACGTCACGCAATAGCTCCTCCTTGGTGAAGACCCTGTGAGGTTCCGCCGCAAGGGCTGCGAGAAGCGCAAACTCCTTATTGGCCAGATCGACATCACGTTCCCCGACCTTGACCCTGCGGGTAACCGGATCGATCGCGAGCTCCCCGACCCGAAGCGGCCCGGATCTTGCTCCCGAGCGCCGACGCAACAGGTTCGCGACCCGGCAGGCAAGCTCGGGGTAGTGGAATGGCTTGACCAGATAATCATCCGCGCCTTCCGAGAGCCCCCGAACTCGGTCGGTGTCGGAACTCCGTCCCGAGAGGACGATCACAGGGAGGTCGGGGTCGAGCCTGTCGGTCGATCCTTCCGCCGAGCGGATCTGCCGCAGCACGTCCATGCCTGCGGCGTCGGGGAGCATCAGGTCGAGGAGGAGTAGATCGGGCGCGTTGTAGCCGCACATCCGGAGCGCATCCGAGGCGCTCGGAGCAGGTAGCGCCTTGTAGCCATCGGCTGACAGGTGGTCGCAGAGGAGTTCCCGGGTCGGATCGTCATCCTCACAGACGACCACCGTCGCCAAATCGAGAGTCTCAGGGAGCATGGCCAGTTAAGCCACTCGCCTAGAACCCTCTCCCCCCTCGCCCCGATGGAACCTCGAGAACGGCCCAGGCCGCCGAGTGGCGGAAGAAGCGCCGGGGGCCTGCTCCACGAACCTCCCGCAATGGGCGGAGGGAACGATCACAGAACGTGATGTCGAGGTCGAATCTCATTCCGAAGGTGTGCACAGCCGAGCAGCGAGGGATCAAGAGTCCGCTGCCTGCCTCCTCGAGATCGAGGAAGGCCAGCCCCAACATTCTGCTCACAACGGTGCTCGCGATAGGAACCGGGGCGCCAGCCACCCGCTGGACTGCCAGACGGTTCAACCGCCTGCGAGATACACCTGAAGCAGAAAGCGGGCCCACTCCTTACCGGAGGGACCCGCCCTGAAATCTCGCCCCCCGCTTCTGGGGCTTCGGTCAGGCTCCTAGTAGGGAGCGCCGACCGCCTTCGCCCAAGCCGGACTGGTCTCGAAGTTGCCGTCGGAGGTGACCTGAGTGATCACCACGGTCGCAGGTTCCCGATTGCCAGTCTTGGCTTCGATATTCACCGTGCCCGTCCATCCCTTCCAGCCTGAGACGGTTCCGAGATAGTCACTCAACTGTCCGTAGTCGAAGCCGCCGACCTGCTTGGCGGCATCGACCAGGATGTTCAACGAGTCGTAGGTGTAGGGAGACCACACGTTCGGCGACTCGCCGAACTCATCCTGGAACTTCGAGACGTCCGTGCTGGAGCCGGCGAAATCAGTCGGGGCGGGTACCCCTGCAACGTCACAGGTCTGCGCGGTGCGAACGCCGGCGTCGTTGAGGTAGCCCTGGTCGTAGGTCGCGTAGTCGAAGAGGCACTTCTTGGAACCGGTACCCCCGAGCCCGAGAGACTGGAGATCCTTCGCCATCACCGCAGCCTCCGGGAAGTAGACGACCGAGTAGATCACGTCAGGACTCTTGCCCTCTACCGACTTGAGGGTGTTCGTGTAGTCGCTCTTGCCCGGCTGGATCGCTACGAAGTCACTGACCGATATGCCTGCCGCTTCGAGCTCCTGCTTGACCTTGCTGGAGGTCTCCTTGGTATACGCCTCGGTCGAGTCGTAGAGAATTCCGACCGACTTCGCGCCGTAGTAGTCGGTGAGCGCCTTTGCGGTCACCGGAGCGATCTGGGAGCTCATCGGCTGAAGGGTGATTCCGAATCCCTCGGTGCCGGTATCGGAAGTGAGACGAACGGGCAGCACCTTGGCATCCGTATAGAGGGGAAGGGTCTCCAGGCCGACGCTCGAGTTGTAGGGACCGACCACACCGTCGAGACCCTCGGAAATTGCCGCGTTGGCCGCAGTCACGCCGGTCTTGGGATCTCCGGCGTCATCGATCTCGACGATCTCGATCTGCTTGCCGAGTACGCCGCCGTCGGCGTTGATCTCATCCGCGGCGAGCTGCGCTCCATGGAGCATGCCCTTGCCGAGATTTGCGGTGTCACCTGAAAGTGGGGCCTCCAGGCCGATCCTCCAAGTGTCTCCATCACCGCTCGACGAGTCGCTCGAGCCACAGGCTGCGACTCCTACGGAAAGTGCGGCCGCCAGGGCAACTGCGATTACGGACTTGTGTGACTTCTTCATCCGAGTTGAATCCCCTCTTGGCGCCGGCATTGACGCCTGTTGCAGTTGGCTTGAAGCGTCTTCAGTGCTCCGACCCTATCAACAAACGATCCCTCCGCCCGATCAGGCCGGAGGCCCATCCGGTCCGAAATTCCCCCATCCGTCCAGGAAGACATCCAGCAGCAAGTCACCGCCAGCTGCGCCGCGATAACCCGACAGGTCCGTGACTCCCGCTTCGGCCAGGACCTCGTCGTCGACGAAGGTGTTTCCCGTACAAGAGGCCGGGTCGCGTGCGAGCACGACCGCTGCTGCATCGGCGAGTATCTCCGGCGTGCGCGACTTCGCCATCGCCTCGTCTCCACCCAGCAGGTTCTGGACTGCGGCCGTGGCGATGATGGTGCGGGGCCAGAGACAATTCGCTGCGACTCCGTTGGCCCGCTCGCTTGCTGCCACTCCCAGCGTCAGCATCGACATTCCGTACTTCGTCAGTGTGTAGGGAGCGTGCATCTCGAGCCACTTCGGATCAGGGTCGATCGGAGGACTAAGCGAGAGCACATGAGCGTGATCGGACTCGCGTAGATGGGGCAGACAGGCCTGCGTCACCGCGAAGGTGCCCCGGACATTGATGTTCAGCATCAGGTCGAACCGCTACAGCGGTAGATCCCCCATCGGTGCGAGGTTGATCGCAGAGGCATTGTTGATACAGAAGTCGATGCCGCCGAACTCGGCGACCGTCTTCTCGACCGCCTCGGCCACCGCCGTCTCGTCCCTGATGTCCCCCACGATCGGAAGCGCCTTGCCTCCGGCCTGCTCGATCTCCTCGGCGGCGGTGTGGATCGTCCCGGGGAGGCGAGGATCAGGCTCGTCTGTCTTGGCCAGGATTGCGACGCTGGCGCCGCCTTCGGCCAGTTTCTTGGCGATGGCGAGACCGATGCCCCGGCTGCCGCCTGACATGAAGACCCTGCGTCCCTCGAAATCGCCCACAGCAACTCCCCTCTCGACACCCTTCGCCTGCCCAGCGCAGCCTACTCGTGCCAGAGATCAACCGCCTGCTCCTCTACCATTCAGCACTCATGGAATACGGCATGGGACAGAACCGAGAGGTCGCAGGAGGCTCGCGAGCGAGCGTCGCGGCTGACTCGAATTTCCTCCGTCGGGTCTTCGCCTGGATGTTCTCAGGCCTGATAATCACCGGGGTCGTCTCGGCCTTGATCAGTTCGAACGAGTCTCTGATGAATCAGATCGAGAGCAACGGAGCGATCGTGATCGGCGTGATCGTCGCTCAGCTGGCCTTGGTCCTCGTCTTGATCTTCGCCCTGCCGAAGATCAGCCCGGCACTCGGAGTCTCTCTCTTCTTCCTCTACGCGGCCACCGTCGGCGTCACCTTCGCCATCATCTTCCAGCTCTACACCACCGAGTCGGTCTACACGACCTTCGGGATCACTGCGCTGATGTTCGGCTCGCTCGCCGCCTGGGGCTACTTCACCGACATCGACCTGACCCGACTCGGGCCGATCCTGTTCGGTGCCCTGATCGGCTTGATCCTCGCGACCATCGTGAACATCTTCGTCGCCAGCAGCGCCCTCTACTGGATCACCACCTACGCCGGCGTGATCATCTTCGCCGGCCTCACCGCTTACGACATGCAGAAGCTGAAGAGGATCTCCGAGCAAGGGGTCTCGGGTGTCGAAGGCCAGCGCCTCTCCCTCTACGGAGCCCTCTCGCTGTATCTGGACTTCATCAACCTCTTCCTCTTCCTGCTTCGCATCTTCGGTCAGCAGCGCTGAGCCGAGCCCCCTAGCACCCTCCCGCCGGTTTTGCGGGAGAAGCCTTACCCCGGGTGCAAACCGGCGTTCAGAGACCGGCGGAAGTTGGCAATCGTCTCCTGTATTCGGCAACATGGTTCACGGTCGCCGGAAGGGAGAAGCCCGGCCAGCGGCCCGGAGCCAGACCAACAGTGAGAGACGAAACAGCACGCAGAGGAATCTACGACTCGGGATCGGACTACGTCCTCGAGTACGGCGAGCTGCGCTTTGCCTTCAACGAGCGCGACTTCGCTCAGCGGGTCGAGCAGGCGGCCGTCAAGCTGGGATTCGTAGAACCCGGACTGGATCGTGAAGAGCTCGAGGATCTGCTCGAGCTGGCAGTAAACGGCGAGATCCGGGAGCCATCTTCTCCGCTGGGAGTGCATGTGAACGAGCGCTGGGAGGACCTGGTCGGCCCTCAGCAAAAGAGCCTCGTCCACTGGCTGCGTCGTCTCGTGTTCCGCGGAGCCTGGCTCGATCAGCGGGTCAAGGAGGGTGAGCTGTACGTGATATTCGACGAGGACACGCAGACCTTCGGCTATGTCCAGCCCGAGCGCGACAACGACCTGATCGAGCTCTCACCCGAGCCATCCTGGGCAGAGAACGCCTACGGCTCGAGCCGCAGCGCCTGAATCAGACCTTCTTGCCGTTCACCTCTAGCACTCGCACCAGCGCGCGGTGCCTCTCGCCTTCACGCGGATCGCGGGCCACGCCCTTGACCTCATCCCCTGGGCGGAGCTTGCAGCGACGAATCTGTGAGGGAGAGATGTAGCTGTCTTGGTCACTCTTCGAGCCCTTCTCGAGGCGAATGAATCCGTACCCCTTGGGCATCCGGTCGAAGGTGCCGGAAACCTCGAATCCACCCTCGTCTCCTCGGGCACTCGCACGGGAGGAGGTTTTGCCACCTCTCGCCGGTTTCCTCGACTTCTTCGTCCCTTTTCCGCCCCCGAAGAGGGCCGCGATGCGCGCGAACAGGCCAGGGCCGCGCTTGCCCCCCTTGGCAGAACGCTTCCCGATCTCCTTTGCGAGCTCTTCCTTGCGCATGCCCCGGAAGTGGGGAATGTCCAGCTCCTGCGCCTGAGAGTGGAGCTCCGCGAGGTGGGGCAGATGGGCAGGCTTGGGATCTCGTTGGTCTACGGCCACGGCCTCCACCTTACCCGTTGACCTCTTGGATGGAGTTGCCATCGGGCACGACCACCTTCCAGGCCCAAGTCGATGACAAGACCGTGCTGCTATGGCATACTGGAGGGCGTGAGACGCCTCCTTGCAACAGCAAGCATCGCATTGGCGGTCGCCACCTTGGTGGCGCTGTCAGGGTCCATCACCCCGAAGGCCTCCGCTGGCGGAACGCCCACCTGGCCCTGCTACAACTGCAAATTCGGCTTCAACTGGCTCGACTCTGATTCGACGAGTGGGGTGCTACAAGTCGGCAAGCGGTGTCGTGCCAATAGGAGGCTCGCTCTCTACGGAACGCCCAATGTATCCTCGTCGGGGCTGATTTCTCGCCTCGATCGCACCCGTTCCACTCGTCGAGGAAACTGGGAACTCACCTGGACGGCGCCGCGCACAATCCTCGTCATCAAGCTCGTGCCGGAGGTTGTGAAGGGCACGGTCTGCAAGGGCGCCTCCGTGGCTTTCGTCATGGCGCCTGCCTGAGCGGCTGGGTCTAGCTGCGCGACTGAACCAGATTCTGGAGCCACTCACCGAACTCTGGCCGAGATTTCCAGTCCTTGGTGAACTGCTCTGCCCCGGCAGTCGTCAGTGGGTGGTCGAGCATCTGGTGGAAGATCTTCGGAGGGATCGTTGCTATCTCACAACCGAGACGCGCGCAGGTCACGACGTGCTCCGGGTTGCGAATGGACGCAGCGATGATCTCTGACTGCACCGCCCCGGCCTGGAAGCAGTCCACTATCTCCCCCAGCACCGCAGCCGAATCGACCGAGATGTCATCCAGGCGACCGAGGAAGCAGGAGACGTAGGTGGCTCCGGCCGCTGCGGCCATCAGGGCCTGGTTGGGAGAGAAGACGAGCGTCATGTTCACGGGTATGCCATCACCGGTAAGTGACTTGGTCGCCTCGAGGCCTGCCTTGCAGAACGGGACCTTGACCACGATGTTCTCGTGGATGCCCTTCAGGGCATGTCCCTCGGCGATCATGCCGGCAGCATCTTCCGAGACCACTTCCGCAGAGGTCGGGCCGCCGACGAGCTCGCAGATCCGGGCGATGATCTCACCCGGGTCGCCATCCTCCTTGGCCAGCAGAGAAGGGTTGGTGGTTGCGCCAGAGAGCACGCCCCAAGCGGAGATCTCCTCGACTTCAGCGGTGGCACCTGTGTCGATGAAAAGCTTCACGGTTTGGGAACCCTACCTTCCGGCGCGGATGAGGGGATTGATGCCTTCGCGACGCGCTTCCTCGACCCAGGCCCCGCACTCCTCCGACTGGCGCTTTTTCGACCAGCCCAGCTCCCGGCCCATGAGCGCCGCAACCGACGCAACGGACTCGGCGTCATCGACGTCCTTGGCGGCGATCAGCCCGAGTCGGGTCCGACGGAGGATCACATCCCCGATGCTCCGGGCTTGCTCGTTCCGTGCCGCGATCACGACCTCGGCCTGGAGATCAGGGAAGCCATCGAGGATCGGCTCCGCGAGCTCAGGCGTCTCCTCGCAGAGATCGAGCACTTCGCGAGCACCGTGTCCGTACCGGAATGCGAGCTGGTCGATCGCGCCGTCCGGCAAGACAACCTCACTCTCGAGATCACCCGGGCGCGCGGGCAGCCCCAGCGGGATCTCGGCCGTCCTGCAGACAGCACTCCTGCCCTCACGCTCGACAATCCGGTCGACGACCTCCTTACCCATCCGGCGCCAGGTCGTGTACTTGCCTCCAGTGATCGTCAGCATTCCCGACGAGGTCTCGTACATCTCTGCCTTGCGAGAGATGTCGACGGACTTCCGGGAGTCTCCGGAGGAGATCAGAGGTCTGACCCCGGCGAATGCACCCGCGACCCGATCAGGCCCGATATCGGTCTCGAAGTAGGAGTTGACTGCATCCAGCAGGTACTCGACATCGGATTGGCTCGGCGCCACCGAGTCGATACTGCCGTCGTAGTCGTTGTCGGTGGTGCCGATCAGCGCTCTCCCGTACCAAGGAAGTGCGAAGATCCTCCGCCCAGCTCCAGCCGGGACGATGCAGGCGGCCTCGCCGACCGGCAGATCGTCGAGTGAAAGGGTTATGTGAGTGCCGCGACTGGGTGAGATGACGGGTATTTCGTCCATATCGGTCACACCCTCGACCCCCACCTGGTCTGCCCAGACGCCGGTGGCGTTGACCACGTTTCGTGCCCGTACCTCGATCCGGTCGCCCGACTCCTCCTCGACGAAAGCCACGCCGTTCGCCGTGCCCCGCTGCTCGAGGATCTCGACGACCTTCGCACCATTGAGCAGTACTGCCCCGTAGCGCTCGGCCTCCTGGAGGGCAGTGATGATCAGGCGGGAATCGTCCGTTTGACAGTCGTAGAAGAGATAGGCAGATCTGGGCTCGAGCGGCGCAAGCGCGGGCATCATCCTGGACGCCTCTGCTCCGTCGATCGTCCGGTGTCGTTCAGGTGACCAGGATCGCGTGTGCTCGACAGCAGCAGCCAGCGTGTTGTTCTCGGCGGTGTCGACCTCCGGGTCCTCGCCGCGCGATCGCACCGTCGCGAGGGCGTCATAGGCGTTGAGACCGACCCCAAGTGCGAGGTCACGGCGATCGTCGCCCAGCCGCGGTACGAGATACGGCGTCGGGTACACCTGGTGCGGCGCCAGCTCGACCATCAGACTGCGCTCCACGAGGGCCTCTCGGACGAGTCCGACATCGAAGTTCTCGAGATACCGGAGGCCGCCGTGGATCATCTTCGACGAGCGCGACGAAGTGCCCTGCGAGTAGTCATCGCGCTCCAGCAGGACTACCGACATACCTCGGGAGGCAGCATCCAGCGCCACCATCGTTCCCGTCGCCCCGCCGCCGATCACGGCGAGATCGAACTCGGCCGAGTCGATGACTGCCAGCGCTTCTTTCCGAGAGATCATCCTCTCTACATCCGAGGACCTGACCGTGTTCCGAATCCTGACCCCGAGCCACGCTGACCCGGCGATACAGACCACCCCCAGGACGAGCGCCCACCACCAAGTGGAGATCCACGATCCCGCCCCCTCGGCCTGCGCAATGGCTCCCTCGCCAGGGAGAGGCCTTTCGTCGGCCACAGGGGAGTCGTCTTTGGTCCGACCGGCGTCGTCCCTCACTCCGGTGCTCGCGGTCGGGTTCCCGTCCGGATCGGCACCCGCCGCCGTAGATCTCCTCGCTCCAGCAGACGCAGTGTCAGCCGGCTCGGTCGTCGACGGACTGCCTACAGCCTGGAGTGGGAACGGTTCTCCGGCCACCGCGACCAGAGCCTGAGCGGTGACCCAGACCGGTGTCTGATCAGACGAAGCCGAGTATCGGAAGTGGCCGTCGCCCGCCTGCCGAGAGGCGAGGTAGTCAATCGGAGATCGTCCAGCCCGCCGCACCTGCCTGGGGGGCTGCCGTGCCGCGAGCAAACCCAGAACGGCCCAAGCCGTGGATTGGGCGTTGGGAGCAGCACCCGGCAACCCCCAGCCTCCCTGCCGATGCTGGTTGCGCTTCAACCAGTCGCTGCCTCGAGTGACTGCCGCGCGGCCACCGTCCACCGCGACCAACGCCTGAATTGCCGCACCCGTGCTGTCTGCATCGGGATTCACCCCGGGTCCATAACCCCAGCCACCGCTGTCTGCCTGGGCACGCTTCAGCCAGACGACCGCTCTCGAGGACGGCTCGACATCTGCGGCGGCCAGCGCAAGCAGATAGAACGCGGTCAGGTTGACCTGGCCGCCGAGCGAGCCATCCCTTCCGACTCGGGCACGCAGGCGCCTGATCGGCCGCACACCTCCGAATCGACGGGGATCTAGCCCGCTTGCTGCCAATGCGAGGATCGTCCGCTCGAGATCTCCCGTGGTCTGGATCTCGTCTGCGCGGTTTCGCAGGTAGTCGATGGCACTCTTACCGGATCGGCTTTGCACCACGGTCGGAGTGCGGCCTGCAGCAGCGATCGCCAACGCGACCCAACCCGTGATCGCCGTGTCGGAGTGCCTCCGCGGCGCAAAACCGAACCCCCCGTCCTCGTTCTGACTGCGTCGCAGCCAATCGAGAGCCGAAGACGCACTTGCACTTGCATGGGCACTCGGCGCGGACCGGGATGGTGGCTGTCCGGCCTGGGCGGAATCCCCTCCTGAAAGTGATCCAGCTGCAATGACTACGGCCATGATCAGCGAGGCTGCGCCCGCGCCGATCCGGGCAGATGGTTTTTCTGCCCAGCGGTGGGTGAACCGCCTGCGATGACGCTCCAGCAAGCCGACGATGGCCGGGCCCGCGAACAGCGCTTTTGCGAAGTTCCCAGCCGCATGCGCGAGGTTGAACGGGATACCCCTGGCCGAGAGCGCGAGGTAGCGCTCCACCGACTGTTCGCCGCCGAAGACGACCATCGCCGAGTAGTCGAGCAGGGCGCCGTAGAGCAGGCCCATCGCGCCACACGCGAAAGCAAACCCGAACCTCCCCATCCTGCGCCCGGTGACGACTGCGAGGCCCGCGCCGAACAGCCCTGCGAGACCCCATCCCGCCATCTGCCAAGGGGTCCAAGGGCCTTGGCCCAGCCAGAGATTCGAGACCAACGCCGAGAGGGCCCCAACCATGAATCCCGGCGCGCCACCGAGCGCGTAACCGGAGAACACGGCCAGATCCGTGGTGGGCACGACGTTCGGTATCGGTGAGAAGATCACCCGTCCAGCGGCAGCGAGCGCTGCCATGGCTGCCACGAGCGCGATGACCTGTGGGCGCGGGCGGGACCTCTCGTACCAGAGCGCGCCTCCCACCAGAGCGCCTGCGAGGAGCAGCATCGAGGCTCCCTGCCAACTCACAAGAGCCCCTTCGAAGCGGTCGGGGATGCCGATCGATCGCGCTCGAGGAGGAGATCCTCGGGTGTGAGGGCCGCACCGTCCGTCAATCGAGACACCTCGGTGGCGAAGTGCAGGCCGCTTGAGAGCACCTCCCTCACCGGACCCTCTGCGATCACGCGGCCCCGGGCCAACAGGACGACGCGGTCCGCGAAACCAGCCGCGAATTCGACATCATGGGTCGCGACGAGCACGGCGCAGCCTCCACCCGTGATCTCGCTGGCCAGTGCTGAGAGGTTGGCCTTTCGCCCACGATCCATCCCACGCGTTGGCTCGTCGAGGAGGAGTGCGGACGGCAGTGTATCTCTCGCCCCTGATCGACCGGCGATGACCAGCGCAACCGCGAGTCGCTGACGCTCTCCCCCACTCAGGTCGCGAGGATCCGCGTCCTCGAAACCTTCCAACCCGACCGCATCCAGTGCGGCGCGTCCGGCAGGCCTCGGGAGCTCGTCGCCCACTCGCTCGCGCACGATCATGTCGGCAGGGCGCTGCGGGAGCATCGCGACCCCTCGCTCCCCGCGAAGAACACTGCCCTCGGAGTTCTCGATCAGCTCGGCAGCGACCCTCAGCAAGGTCGTCTTTCCAGCGCCGTTGGCTCCCATCAGCGCCACCCGCTCACCTTCCAGCAGTTCCAGGTCCAGTCCGCGGAGGGCCTGCACCTCGCCGCCTCCTTGGTCTAGCGACACCTCTACCCCTCGCATCGAGAGGGCGGTCCGGGCTCGGGCCACAGATGTACCGGATTGCCTAGCTCGACCTGTGGCCTTGTCGACCGACTCCGGGGAAAACGCCCCTGCCAAAGCCAGGCGAGCCTTACGACGGGATACGACCGCAGGTGACCCGACAGCCCGAAGAGCGTGTGCTCCGGGTGTTGCGAGATCCGGTTCCTCATCGAGTGACCACTCGAGGAAGTCGTCCGGATCGCCGTCGAAGGCGATGCCACCCGATCTCATCGCTATGGCCCTGTCCGCCCCCTCCAGGCAACGCTCCAGGCGGTGTTCACAGCAGATGATCGCGACGCCGAACTCCTCGTTCAGCCGCCTCAGCGCCCACATCAGTCCCTCGGCTGCCACCGGGTCCAGTTGTGATGTGGCCTCATCGAGCAACAGCAACGCCGGGCGGGTGACCATCGCCGCTGCGAGGGCGACCCGCTGCAATTCACCGCCGGAGAGGGTCCCTGTCTGGCGCTCCAGCAGATGATCGATCCCCAATGCAAGCGCGACCTCTTCGACCGCTCGAGCCACCTCTGCTTCGGGTGCACCCCGAAGTTCCAGCGGAAGCCGCAGTTCCGCGAGGACAGTGGTGCTGACCACCTGAGACTCTGGGTCCTGGGCAACCAGACCCACCTCGGTCGCGAGCTCGGCCGGGCCGTGGCTCCTCACATCGTGGCCAGCGACCTCGAGCGCCCCCGAGATGTACCCCCCATGGAAGTGCGGGACGAGACCGCAGGCAGCACGGAGAAGCGTGGTCTTGCCCGATCCGGAGAGCCCGGCGAGCACCACCATCTCCCCGCGAGCCACCTCGAGGTCGATCGACCTCAGAGCCAGCGGCCCGTACTCGTCGCTGCCTGTCACCCCGGATGCAGGACCCAACCCCAGTGGGTACCGGTAGTCGAGATTGGAGCACCTCAGCGCAAGGGAGCTCGCATCTGCACTCACCTGCTCCACCCCCTCGCCCCGAGACCCAGGGGACCGAGCGACAGCAGGGTCGAGCACGGGATCGCGAGCGTGAGCAGGAGGGTCGGCAACGAGACCTCCATCGACACCTCCGGATAGGACTCGAAGCTGGCAAATCTCGCGCCCAGCAAGAGCCCGGCGGCCACGGCAACCGCACATCCCGAGATCAAGGGCCAGAGGCCGCCGCCTGCAACGTGGCGGAGTGCCTCACCCGTGCTGTGGCGACGGCTCGGTCGCAACGAGTGCCCTCGTAACTCGAGCGTTGCCGCCACCTCGACCGAGCGGTCGAGCGAACCAGCTACGACACGACGTGCCAACTCGGCCTTGCCGACAGGAGCGGCGGCGGGACCACGAAGATCGACACCTTCCTTAAGGCGAGTGAAATCAGCGGCTGCCACCGGCACCAGACGCGACACCAGGGTCGCGGTGAGCGCCGAATGTCGGGCGACCGGTCGGAGTGCCGCGAGCACCCGATCGGGATCCACGCAGGCGGACCAGACCGCAAACAACAGGGCGACCGAGATCACCCTCAACGCAATTACCCCGCCCGCAGCGAGCGACTCGAGGGTGATGGTCCCACCGATGACAGGGATCTCAGGAGCGCGGAAGAGCACCGTCGCCCCCGAATGGCTGATCAGACCATTGACCACGATCATCAGGATCGCCAGCGGGATCGAGAATCGCAGGGCCTGGCGCATCGCTGGCCTGGCGCCGCAGGCCCAGCCGAGAAGCCATGCGGAAAGGCCGGCTGAAATGATGACCAGAGGGCTGCCCGCCGCGAGCGCAATCACGCACAAGGCCACCAGAGGGGCGGCGGCCACCGCCGGATGCGCCCGATGCAGCGGGCTGGCGCCGGGGGTGAAGGCGAAAGCAGCCAACGCCTGTCGACGGCCGGTGCTCACGGTCTCGGTATCTCGACTGGGCGTGAACCTCGAGCATCCGGATACACGACCGCATATCGGTGCTCGAGATCGGTGGTGGCGAGACGCTGCGGCACCGCCGCCTCATCGACCCCGGTGACGATCCAGGTGACGCGTTCCGGTCGGTCGGACAACGCAGCCACCAGTCCTGCCCGGAGAGGGCCGCCAGCCTCACCACCTTTGGAGTCGAGGGGCTGAAGCAGCCAGTTACCACCCGCCGACGGGACGAAGCGCGCGTACACCCCATTCGTGGAGGGCCCTTTCGCCAAGGTCTGGACCATCTCCTCGCCGCGCAACCGACCCCAGGGACCGATGAGCACGCGAAGCGAGGCTCTCTCGCTTCCGGCCTCCGAGATCCGCGCCCCTGCTCGCTCCAAGTCCGTTACTACCCCATCACAACCGGCAGGACTCGCCATGAGGCACTCCACGTCGACGGCGCCAGGATGTCCCTCGAACGGCTGCGGCCACGAGCCGACCACGGCGGGCACGTACATGGTCACGGACCAGTCGCGTCTGTCCCACCAAATCGAATCTCCCGGCTCCACCTGAGCCTCGAGGGCCCCTACAGGCGATTCGGTGCCGTCGCGAAAGAAGAACCAGTCGACAGGCGCTCCATCGGCATTTCCTGCCGCAAACCCGTCGATCGACTCCACGAAACCACCGCCATAGGTGGTCTCGACTCGATCGACAGAGCGAGTCAACAGCCGCATCACGTCATCGGACTCACGAACCGGCAAGGACTGGTCGTACATCACGGTCCGCCCGAAATCCCTGGTGACCGAGATCCTGGCATCCCCGCGCTCCTCACCAGGACCGAAGCCGCAACCGATGAGCAGGCCCGCCACCACGAACGAGCCAACAGCACCCAGAGCGAATCGAAGGCGAGAGCCACTCAACCCCTACGGACCTCCTCGCAGTCCGCAGCGACCCTGTCACGAGGATCGGCGAATGCGATGTCCTCTCCTCCCGCGCACCGCACCAGATCGCGGGCACCATCGCGTGCCAGCACTCGATCGCTGGCCGTGGTGCCGGTCACCGGGAACGCTCCCGGGGCACCCACCACCAATCGCCGCCCCTCCCTCGGCGCCGGTCCGGGGATACTCGTCGATGGGTACTCCTCGGTCAACTGATAGACCACCGTCTGGCCGCCCCGGACTCGTGCGTTGTCAGCACTCGTCTCGACGAAGGTGCCGCCTATCCAGACGGCCCAGTAGGCGAGCCCGGAGGCCTCCACTCCGCCTATGCCACAGAGGGTGTGCCCGAACGAGTAGTAGTCGCTCACCCGGAGCGGGCGCAGGACTCCGAGTTCCGCAGCCGCGTCGGCCAGGACTCCCATCGCGTTCGGGCCGCGCACGGCCTTCGGCGCGAACCCACCGTCGCCACCGGTGCCCTCACCGAAGCAGAGGGCCTGTGGTGAGGTCCTCACCCTCATCGACGAAGAGTGGACCACCGCGTCCACCATCTGACGGTCCAGACCATCCACCACCCTCACCTGGACGCGAACCTGCTTGGCCGATGCGCTGGCTGGCGCAAACGCCAGCGAGATCGAGGCCAGGACTGCGATGCACGCCCCGCCCACGGCCAGATGTCTACACGCTGCGCTGCGGACGCAGAGCGTCCCCACCTTCGATCCATTCATCTCTGCCTCCCCTTTCCTCGAGGGACTGATTGGCTTCTGGTCGGAGGCAGGTCTCCTGGCTCGGGATCGATCTCCATGCCTTCCCGGTCGCTCGTCGCTCCCAGTGGCTCTCATCTGGAGATCCCGGTCGCGATTCGACCGGAGCTCTTCCCTCACAGTGGCGGGACCGCGCAGGATTCACACCTGACTTCCCTTGGACGCCAATGCGTAAAGCGACGTCACGACCACCGACCTATGTCGCTGGCGACTCTATCGCAACAGGAGGGCGGTCAGACCGGAAAGCAGCGTGATGAGGCTCTGGGGAAGAGCGAGGTCCCGTCTTCGTAGTGGACCGAACCCCTAATGGCCAAGCGCTTCGACCGATTCGAGCAGCGAGCGCTCACGTACTCCTTGCGGAACGCTCCGCCAATCGTGACATCAAGCCCTACT
>JBJTBI010000174.1:0-4883 GCA_046091265.1 bacterium | reverse complement strand
ATCGAGATGTTCACCGAGAGGTCCATCTTGTTCTTGATGGCGAACAGCACTGCAACCCAGTGCTCGGCTGCGTTTCCGACGATTGCGACGATGATCACGCCGACGAAGAACTCACTGATCCCGATCGCCTCGGACGCCTCGCTGATCGATCCGACGAGGATCTCCGACATTCCACCGACCGCGATACCCGCGACGGCGAGGGCGATGACCGACTGCCTCACCGACCAGCCCCAACTGTCGTGACCAGCGTCGTCGCTGTGGGGGTTGAAGAGATCCTTGTGGGTCTTGAGGCTGAACAGGAGTCCGGCAACGTAGGTGCCGATCAGGACTACCGCTACCACCAGTGAGAGGCCTTCCACCGCGGAGTCGTACCGGATGCGATCCGGGCCGATCGCGGGCAACCCCTGACCGTCGACGAGTTCGTAGACCGCAGGCATCACCAGCGCGGCCAGTGCGAGGAGCAGCATCAGCGATTGAGCGCTCGCAGCGGTCCGGTCGAACCGCTGGACGGACTGACCCTTCTTGAGACCACCGAACAGCATCGAGGCACCCATCACGAGTAGGACGTTGCCGAGGATCGAGCCGATCAGCGAGGCCTTCACCACCTCGTGCAGTCCGGCCGCCAGCGCGAACAAGGCGATGATCAACTCGGGAGCGTTGCCGAAGGTGACGTTGAGCAGACCACCGAGTCCCGGACCGGACTTGGCGGCCAGCTCCTCTGTGGCCCGGCCCATCAGGGCGGCGGTGGGGATGACCCCTAGTGCCGACGCCGCGAAGACCAGCGCGGGAGCGGCGTGGTTCAGCTCCAGAACGATCGCGATCACGATGAAGGGTACGAGCAGGTAAGGCCAGCCATGAGCCGAGGCGAAGAAGGCCGGGGTGATCGCGGGGGCCCCCGATCCTCCCGAGGCCTTCCCCTTGGAGGATCTTGCCCTGGAGACCTTGCTCTTGGATGTCTTCTTCTTCGGGGTCATGAATCTTCGGCGACGGCTGGTGGTGGATCGATACCGTAACGACGCATCCCGTCCTCAATCTCGGCAATCACGGTCTCAAGCACCTTCACCCTCGCAAATCGCTTCGAGTTCGCCTCGATCAGATGCCAGCCAGCCGTAGGCGGACGATCCGTACGCTCGAGCATCTCCTCGACCGCGGATTCGTAGGCGGGGCGCTTCTCGCGGTTGCGCCAGTCCTCGTCGGTGAGCTTCCATGACTTGAGTGGGTCCTTGTCCCGCCGTTCGAATCTCTTCAGCTGCTCGGCATCGGAGATCTCGAGCCAGAACTTGATCAGGATCATCCCCTCCTCGGCCAGTGATTCCTCGAATGCGTTGATCACCCCGTAAGCGCGCTCCACTTCCTCTTCGCTGGCGAACCCCTCGACCCTCTCGACCAGGACCCTCCCGTACCAGGATCGGTCGAGCACGCTCATCCCACCCCATCCCGGTATATGGGGCCAGAAACGCCAGAGGAAGTGGTGTCGCCGCTCGTCATGGGTCGGGGCTGCGAACTGCGAGACCCTCACGTGCCGAGGGTCGAGGGGCTGCACGAGACGCCTGATGGCGCCCCCCTTACCCGCGGCGTCCCAGCCTTCGAAGACGACACACACGGGAGGTCCCAGTCCCTGGTGGGTAGCGCAGTGCGGATCCGCGAGGGGCCGTTGGCCTCCCAGGGAGAGCCGCAGTTCGCTCAACCGGGACCAAGCGACATCGAGTCGACTCCGTTCCTCATCGGCATCGAGGGCTTTGGAGAGGTCGAGTTGGTGGAGCCTGTTCACGAGGCCGAGTTGCTCACTTGGTCCCGGGAGCGTAGATGCCCGGACCGCGATCGGGCTCATCCTCGCTCAGGACCAGAGCCATGGGCAAGAGCAGCGTCGCGAGCGCGATCATCAGGATCCCGCTGCCGATCAGGATCTTGAGCTTGAACAGATGACCGAGGATCCCGACCACGAAGCCGGCGAGCATCAGGTAGAGATAGGGACTGATCGTCTGAGGGAAGGCGAGGGCGAGGTCAGGTGTCGTGTCCACACACCGATTATCGGTCACGCAGCACTTCGTGGGGTCACCCGCTCCCGGTGGCCACGTCGTTGCGGCCTACAATCCGCGTCGATGGGCACGAAGTCCGACAATGCTGCGCCGTCCTCGGTAGAGGACGAACGCAAACGACTCGCCGATGCCGGCTATCTGGCCGATGAGTCGGCTGCGCTCGTTTCCTTCCTCGCCGAGCGCCTCGACAAGCCCGTGCTGGTCGAAGGTCCGGCCGGGGTCGGCAAGACGGAACTTGCGAAGGCGGTCGCCAAGGCAACGGGAAGGCCGCTGGTGCGGCTGCAGTGTTACGAGGGACTCGACGAAGCCAAGGCCCTCTACGAATGGAACTACCGCAAGCAGCTCCTCCACATCCAGGCACGAGCGGCGTCGGAGGAAGGCTCGGGTGAGGGCGCCGAAAACGAGATCTTCGGTGAGGGCTTCCTGCTCGAGCGCCCGCTCCTGACCGCCATCGCCTCGAAGGAACCGGTGGTCCTGCTGATCGACGAGATCGACAAGACCGATCAGGAGTTCGAGGCGATGCTGTTGGAGGTGCTCTCGGAGTTCCAGATCTCGATCCCGGAGCTCGGACCGGTCGAAGTCACTACCCAACCGCTCGTTTTCCTCACCTCCAACGACTCGCGCGAGTTGACCGAAGCGCTGAAGCGGCGCTGTCTCTATCTCTGGATCGACTATCCGAGCCGTGAGCGGGAGCTGGAGATAGTGCGGCTCCACGTACCGGATCTCGATCCGAAACTCGCCGGAAAGATGGTCGACGTGATCCTGGAGATCCGCGAGCTCGACCTGAAGAAGCCTCCCTCCCTCTCGGAATCGATCGACTGGGCGAGGACCCTGCTCCTGATCGGCGCCGACGACATCGACCGAGAGACCCTGGAGCAGTCGCTCAGCATCATCGTCAAGCACCGGACCGACATCGACTTGATCGCGGAACGGGTGGCGGTGAAGTTGTCAGGACCCGAGACGAACGGCCAGACGGGCTGAGGGCATGGCCTCGAGCCTCGCACCGGGGCTGCTGAGCTTCTTCGAAGATCTCCGAACCGAGGGAGTGGCGATCGGCACCGCGGAGATCCTCGACTCGTTCAGCGCGATCGAGCAGATCGACTGGACCGACAAGGAAGACTTCAGGGAGGCACTGGCGGCCACCGTCGCCAAGTCCCAGGAAGACCGACGAGTGTTCGACCTCGTATTCGACCGTCACTTCTTCCGGGCAGCCGAGCAGGGAGCTCTCGAGATGGACTTGGGCGAGGGCGAGCAGAACCGGCACCAAGGGTCGAACCGGATCGACCTCGACCAGCTGCGGGACGCGATCCGAGAGGCGATAGTCGAAGGACGCGACGGCGAGATGAGCGACCTCGCACAACTCGCCATCGCAGCATTCGGACCGCAGGGGGAGCGCTCCGGAGTGATCGGAGTGGATGTCCAGCGGATCCGGCGGGAGCTGGAGCTCAACACCGGTGGAACCGACCCGGCGCGGCTCGACCCCGATGCGGTTCGGAAGTTCGAGAAGCACCTGCGCAGAGAGTTGGAGCGCGGGTCGATCGAGCGCGCCGGAAAACTACCTCCCGCGAAACCTCTGGCGGAACTCGACCGGTCTCTGCCCGGCAGTCCGACCCAGGATCTGGCTGCCGTACACAAGGCCGTAACCCAGCTGAAACGACGAATCGCGACCCTTGGGCACGAACAGAGAGGCAGACGCCGGAGTCAGACCGTCGATGTGCGGAGGACGATGAGAGCGTCGCTCGAGACCGGTGGTGTGCCGCTCAACCTGCGATACCGGACCCGGCGTCCGCGCCGGCCGGAGATCTTCGTGTGCTGCGATGTGTCCACCTCGGTCAGTTCCTCGAGTGTCTTCTTCCTCTCTGTGCTCCACGCTCTCCACGACTCGTTCCGGAGGCTCAGGAGCTTCGTATTCATCGAGCGGATAAGCGAGATCACCGAGATCTTCGAGCAGGAACGCGACTTCCGGGAGATCTCCGAGAAGATCACCTCCCACGGGGGGGTGGCCGATATCTCCGGCTACACGGACTATGGCCGTGTGTGGCTCGAGTTCGAGGAGATGATCAGGGACGACCTCGGCCCACGCTCGACCGTGATCGTGCTGGGTGACGCGAGAGCCAACGGCAGAGACCCCCACGCGGAGGCGTTCGGCAAGCTGGCTGAGCGGGCGGGTCACACCTACTGGCTCAATCCGGAGCCGAAGCTCTACTGGAACTACGGCGACTCGGTGATGCGCGCATACGAGGACCGGTGCGACGGTGCCTTCGAGTGCTGGACCACCAAACACCTCGAGTCGTTCGTCAACCTGATCGCTGCGGATCCAGCGAGCACCAGACGATAGACTCGCGGAACGAGCCATCAGGGGAGTCCGCGATCTGGCGGGCTGAGAGTGCACACGCGGGTCCTCGATCCGGTCGGTGCTTACCCTCGGAACCTGTGCGGTAACGCGCGCGAAGGAAGATGACCGAAGCCAAACCGAACGAGAAGAACGCCATCACGATCTCGAGGGTGTCCCACGACTACTCCGGAGTGCGCGCCCTCGACGGAGTGGATCTGGCCGTGGAATCAGGCCAGGTGGCGGGAATCGTCGGTCCCTCCGGCTGCGGCAAGTCGACCCTGCTGAGGATGGTCTGCGGTCTGCTCGAACAGAGTCAGGGGATGGTACGAGTCGGAGATCACGACGACCTGGAGGGACGACTCGAGTCATGCGCCTTCATGCCGCAGAGAGACCTCCTCCTCCCCTGGCTCTCGGCGATCGACAATGCCGGCCTGGCTCCGAGGTTTGCGGGCCGCGGCAAGGAGCGCTCGCGCCAACTGGCCTCGGAGACATTCGAGCGCTTCGGACTC
>JBJTBI010000173.1:0-2169 GCA_046091265.1 bacterium | reverse complement strand
AGCCTGAAGTGTTCAACCACAACGTCGAAACCGTTCCTCGCCTCTATCCGATCGCTCGACGGGGATCGGACTTCCTCCGTTCCGCGAGGGTCTTGAGGAATGCCAAGGCGATGGGAGGAGACACGGTCGTGACCAAGTCCGGCCTGAAGGTCGGCCTTGGCGAGAGCTTCGAAGAGATGGTCGAGACCTTCGGTCTGCTGCGCGAACACGAGGTGCAGGTCCTCACCGTGGGGCAGTATCTCCGACCTACCGAGAACCATCTGCCGGTCGAGCGCTACTGGCACCCTGACGAGTTCGAGGCGCTCGAGCGTGAGGCGTACGGGATGGGGTTCGAATCCGTCGCGGCGGGTCCGCTGGTCCGCAGCTCATACCACGCCGACGAGCACCTCCCGGAACCTGCTGAAGCACTCTGAGGAGCCATCTGCAGTGCTCGCTGCAGGCCGGGGAGACGGGTGGTCTAGGCTTTTTGGTGAATGTCAGCAAATGCTAAGAAAACTCTGCTTGCGCTGATCGCCTGCGCGGCCCTGATGCTCGGAGCATCAGCATCTCCCGCGGCTCCACGCCTCGGAGAGATCCCTGGCGGCTCACATGGATCGCTGAAGGGTGGCGGGATGTGGATCTGGTACGTCAGCGATTCCGAACGGGGGAGCGTTGCGAAGCTCGCAGCGAAGGCGAAGGCGAACGGGATCAAGACACTGTTCATCAAGGGTGCCGACGGAGGAAACACCTGGTCTCAGCTGAGCGCCAAACTGATCGACGCCTTCCACGCGAAGGGGATCAAGGTCTGTGCCTGGCAGTACGTCTACGGGAGCCGCCCCAAGCCGGAGGCAGACGCAGCGATCAGGGCGATCTCCCGAGGTGCCGACTGCTTCATCATCGATGCCGAGACCGAGTACGAGGGCAGGTACCGGGAGGCCGCCGTCTACGTCCGCCGTCTACGTGCCGCGGTGGGCAAGGACTACCCGATCGGACTCTCGACCTTCCCGTACGTGGACTACCACCCTTCCTTCCCGTACTCGGTCTTCCTCGGACCGGGTGGCGCGCAGTACAACCTCCCGCAGATCTATTGGCACACGATCGGCGATCCGGTAGATGAGTCTTTCGAGCACACCTTCGTCTTCAACCGGGTCTACGGGGCCCCGATCCGGCCTCTCGGTCAGGTCTACAACAACCCGAGGGTGAAGGACGTGAGTCGATTCCGCCGGCTCGCCGCAAGCCACGGTATGAGCGGAGTGAGCTGGTGGTCCTGGCAATCGGCCAGCGCAGGCTCTTGGAAGGCACTCACCCCCAGCCAGTCCACCCCTCTTCCCGGTTACAAGCCCCCTGGCCAGTTCCCCGTGATCAAGCGAAAGGGCAAGAACGACTCGGGGGATCTCGTCGTCTGGGCTCAGATGCACCTGGTCGGCGGTGGATTCCTCTCGGATCAGAAGATCGACGGGCGCTACGACCCGCTCGAGGCAAACGCGGTTCGCGCTCTCCAGGCGGCGAAAGGACTCCCGGTCACCGGCGTGATCGACAGGGCAACCTGGAAGAAGCTCCTCGCTTACACGCCTTACCGTCTCACCTTCACGGCGAGCACGTCCGCGACGCGCTCACGAAGCGGAGCCGCTGTTCCGGAATCGGCTTCCCTCCCGGCGCTTGGATACGAGATCCCTGCGCGCGGGCGCGGTTAGGGAGCGAGTCGCTCCAGTACCTCGCCGTCACCGGCGAGACGGAACACGGTCGGCACGACCGTGACGCCGTACTTGTGAGCCAGGTCGCTTCGGTCGCTCACGTCCACCGTCAGCAGAGGCTCGGATTCGGAGGAGAGCTTGCGCTCCCACTCGTGGCACTCAGAGCAAAGCGGATGGGTGAACTCGAGGTAGCCCCCGGCAGGAGCGAGCCCCGGGAGATCGGCGGGGTCGATGTGATCGTGATGGGAGGGCTTGATCCCCCGAAGACGGGCCGCCAAGCGGTAGACCTCGCAACCTACGCAGAGACCGGTAGAGGCAGCCAGAGCCGCGAGAACGGTGACCATCGCGGCGATAGCGGTGCCGGCGATCGGGGAGCCGAGCCACCAGGCCGCGGCAGCAGCAGCCATGAAGGCACAGCCCATCATGTTCGCGAGGCGAGGCGGGCGGGAGTCCTCGAGCTCGCCCTCGCCGACCCTGGGCTGGATCAGCGTGTAGT
>JBJTBI010000172.1:0-3963 GCA_046091265.1 bacterium | reverse complement strand
CCATCGGCCGTAGGCTTGGCCGGTGTCGGCCGAGGAGAACCGGGAGCTGGTCGAGCGCTTCTACGAGCAGGTGGTCAACGAACGGCGCCTGGAGACGATCGACGAGCTGCTCACCGAGGACTTCGTCCACAACGGCGAGCAGCGCGGGCGCGAGGGGCAGAGGCGTACCCATGAGGCGTTCTTCGCCGGCTTTCCCGAGCTGCGGAGCGAGGTCGTCGAGATAGTGGCCTCCGGTGACGCGGTGGCCGTCCACCGCCGCTGGACCGGCACCCACGAAGGCCCCTTCCAGGGAGTCGAGCCGACCGGCCGGCGGGTGGAGTTCGAATCGACGGCGATCCTCACCGTGCGCGACGGGCAGATTTCCGGGTACCGCGGCGTGGTGGACCTGCTCGGTCTGATGCAGCAGCTGGGCGCCGCGCCCGATCTCTCGTTCTAGATGGCGCCGGTCGAGAAGAGCAGCGCGACCAGGGAGATCGGCATGCCAAAATCCCAGATCAGGATCAGCGTGTTGTTGGGCGCGTAGTTCTTCTCGCGGACGATCTCGATCAGGTGATTGACGCCGGCCAGGAAGAGGAAGGTGACGGTGGGAAGTGCGACGGCGATCCACGCCTCCTTGCCCTTGTGGCCGGCGTAGAGGCAGGCCAGCCCCAGCCCCAGCGAGACAAAGGCGATCTCGTACTGGAAGCCGTTGGTCGTCCAGCCGATCGAGGCCGCGGTCTTACGGGACTCGTGACCGTTCAGTTTCGCGAACCTTTGACCGCCGCCCAGGCATTTGACCCGGGGCGGTGATGTTGCGAGCTAGATCTGCCGCAGGTCGTTCATCCAGCGAGGATGCCGGCGGTTGATGTTCATTGCGCCGAGGGTGTTGAGGAGCATCCCTTTAGCCATGAACTCGCGGACGGCCTCTGGATCGGCTCCACTCACCTCGGTGACCGTGTCGAGCACCGACTTGAACCCTTCGCGCACCGCCTTTGCGATGGCAGGTTCCTGGCATGCCGCCTGACTGTGAAGTTGAAGGCGCAGCAGATCGACACGCTCGTCGAGGAGTTGGTCGTAGGCAGCGCCCATGGCGATCAGGGCGGCTGGAGGGTCGTTGGAGTGAGGAGCACCAGCTGCAGAGAAGGCCTCGCAAATCTGTGAGTGGTTACGCCGGATGCACTCGATGAAGAGCTCTTCTTTGGTCGGGAAGAGACGAAAGAGGTAGGGGTGCGATATTCCAGCCCGCGAGGCGATGTCGGTCGTGGGTGTTCCGTAGAAACCTCGACGAGCGAACTCGATTGCGGCTGCTGAGAGCAGCTCGTCCCTGCGCTCGACGGCCGTGCGTCGCTTCTCCGTTTGGGCTGGGGTTCTTGCCGCAGAACTCACGTGGCCAGCCTATGATACTTTAGGTTGTGAGTGGTCACTCACTGCGTCGTCTATTCAATTGGAGGAGATCTCAATGACGCGAAATCCCAACAAGAACGAGAAGGCGAATCGTCAGATGGGCGAGCAATTCCCGGCCCGGGTCTTCGTGCTCACGGCTATCCCGCTGTTCATGGTCACGCTCGACAACCTCGTCGTCACCACCGCCCTGCCATCGATCCGCCTCGATCTCGGGGCCGGCCTCGAGGGCCTGCAATGGACGGTGAACGCCTACACGCTGGCCTTTGCGACCTTCCTGCTCACCGCTGCTGCACTGGGTGATCGTCTCGGTCGCCGTCGCATGTTCTCGGTGGGTCTCGTCGTCTTCACCGTGGCCTCGGCACTCGCGGCGCTCTCACCAAACGAGGGCACGCTGATTGCCGCAAGAGCACTCCAGGGCCTGGGTGCAGCCTGTATCGCACCGCTCTCGCTGACGCTGCTCTCCGAGGCGACCACCGAGGGCCGACGCGGCCTGGCTATCGGACTCTGGTCGGGGATCTCGGGGCTCGGAGTGGCACTCGGGCCGGTGATCGGCGGGGCAATCATCTCCGGCATCTCCTGGCACTGGATCTTCTGGGTCAATGTTCCGATAGGTCTCGTCGTGTTGCCACTCGTGATGAGAGGTCTTCGCGAGTCGCATGGCCCCAACTCCACCCTCGACCTACCCGGTCTCTTTCTCGCGGCAGGCGGCCTGCTCGCGCTGACCTTCGGGATCGTGCGAGCGCCAGCTCTCGGGTGGGGAAGTGCAGCGGTCGTCTCGACGATAGCGGTCGGTGTGCTGACCCTCGCCGGGTTCCTCTACTGGGAGAGTCGCAGCCGGGCTCCGATGCTCCCCATCCGCTTCTTCCGCAGCCGGGCGTTTTCGGCGACGAACGTAGTTTCGTTTGCGATGTTCTTCGGCACCTTCGGAGCGATCTTCTTCCTCGCCCAGTTCTTCCAGACCGTTCAGGGTTACTCGGCTCTCCAAGCCGGGCTGCGGACCCTGCCGTGGACAGCGATGCCGCTGCTGGTGGCACCGGTCGCCGGGATCTTCTCCGATCGCCTGGGTGCGCGGCCTTTGATGGCTGCGGGTCTGGCCCTCCAGGCATTCGCGATAGGTTGGATCGCGGTGAAGATGGACGTCGCAGTTCCCTACGCCGATCTGGTGCCCGCCTTCGTGGCCGGAGGCGTCGGAATGGCGCTGGTGTTCGCGCCCTCGGCCAATGCGGTCCTCGCCTCGGTGCGACCCAAGGAGGCCGGCCAGGCCTCGGGAGCAACCAACACGATTCGTGAGCTGGGAGGGGTGATGGGTATCGCGATCCTTGCGACCGCGTTCTCGGCAGCGGGCAGTTACGCATCGCCTGAGACGTTCGTGGACGGGGCGACGGCCGCGATGCCGATAGGAGCAGCCGTGCTCGTGGTCGGTGTGATCGCCGCGCTGCTCGTGCCGAGCGCCAAGGGTGCAACCGGACCGGTGGGGAGTGCGAGTCCGAGTTGAGCTCCGCTCCCAACAGGTTCTGGCTCAACTGGCTGACCGTCGTGACCGCAGGGGTCATCGCGTTCGGCCTGTTCCTGGTCGTCGCGCCAGGCCCCGCGAGCCAGGGGTTCAGCCTGCTCGTCTTCTCCTCGGCTGACCGCATCTCCGAGTTCGGATCGGAGGCGGAGTCCTACATCGAGTTGGCTCATGCCGTGATGGGCGCGGTGATGGTCGGATGGGGAACGGCCCTGCTGTTGGTCCTGCGTGGACCGCTCCAAAGGGATCTCTCCGAGGTGCTCAAGATCTACGCGGTTTCATTGCTCGTGTGGTTCGTGCCGGACACGATCTTCTCGGTCGCATCGGGCTTTTGGCAGAACGCAATCCTCAATCTCGTCTTCGCCGTTCTCTTCGCGGTGCCGCTCGGTGCTCTCTACAGGCGGGTTCGCTCTGCCTAGCAGCGAGAGCCTTGGGGTCTCGACTCGTATCCTCCTCCGATGAAGCCGACGCCATCTGATCGGCCGGTGCTGTGGCATCTCGCCATGTCGCACTACAACGAGAAGGCCCGCTGGGCACTCGACTACAAGCGCGTTGCGCATGTGCGCCGCGCGACGATGCCGGCAGCGAGTGCTCTGGTGGGAAAGCGCCTGGCCGGCAGCGACACCCTGCCGCTGATGACGGTCGGAGAGAATGTCTATGCGGACTCGACCGAGATCATCGCCGCGCTGGAGGAGATCTCACCCGATCCTCCGCTCTATCCGCAAGGCCCGGTCGACCGCAAGCGAGCACTCGAGCTTGAGGAACGCTTCGATCTCGGCATCGGCAGGACGGTCAGGCAAGTCGGATACCAGTCCGTCCTTGCGGATCCGAAGATGGCGATCGAAATGCTCTCCCTCGGCGGGCCGCCCTCCCGAAAGCGGGCGGTCTCGCTGATCTTCCCGGTGATCGCACCGGCAATGAAGAAGCGCTTCATGGTGCCCTCACCAGGTGACGATGCCCCCCTGACCGAGCTGGAAGGTGAAATCGACTTCATCGAAGGCGAGGTGGGTGAGTCCGGGTATCTGGTCGGCGACGGGTTCAGCGTGGCTGACCTCACGGCGGCTGCCCTG